>NZ_JACDCU010000121.1 GCF_013817365.1 Methylibium sp.
GCGCAGGGCTCGTGGCCGTGCGCGCAGCGCGCTTCGTGAACTGACTCGTCGCAATTGTTTGAGCGCAGTGAGCGCAGCGAACGAAGCGAGTTTTGCGACGCGGCCACGAGACCGAGCAGCGCAGCGCAGTCGGCCCGCAGGGCCGACCGCCGCACCGAAGCGAAGCCCGCCGCCCGCCCGCGGCTTTGCTCGCACCCAACACCCGCAAAGCAACAGCAACGCGCATCGAAGGTCCGCAACGGGCCGGGAACAGACGATCGCTTCATTTCAGGCGCTCATCGCAGCACGTTGTGCCCACGCCCGCCAGCCCACGGCTGCGAGCAACGCAAACACCGCGTACAGGCCTACGGTCAGCCACAGGCCCTTGTAGGCGAACAGACCGATCGCGACCAGGTTGACGGCCAGCCAGCCCGGCCAGTTCTCGACGTACTTGCGCGCGAGCAGCACCTGGGCGACCACGCTGCCGGCAGTCGGAAAAGCGTCCCACCAAGGCACATCGGTGTCGGTCTGGCGAGCGAGCAGCAGGCCGATAGCTGGCCACAACACGGCGAAGGCGAGCAGGGCGGCGGCGCGACCGCGCACTCCGAGGTGGCGCACGACGAGCGCCGAGCCATCGGCCTGTTTGCCGCGCAACCATTGCCACCACCCCCAGAAGGCGACGATGACGAAAAGGATCTGCAGCAACGCGTCGCCGTAGAGCCGCGCGTCCCAGAACACCAGCAGGAAGAGCAGCGAACTGGCGATGGCCAGCGGCCAGGCAGCCGGGTTGACGCGCAGGTTGAGCAGCACCATCCACACGCCCAGGAACGCGCCGAGCAGCTCGGCCCGGCTGCTGGACAAGGCGCCCAGGGTGAAGGCGGGTCCGTTGAGAAAAGCGACGCAGTCCGAAAGCATCTGGGGCAGGGCCTGTGTTGGCAGACCCGTCGGGCAAATGAGGCCGGGTCGCGTTGCGCCGGCAAGCGGCCGCAAGCTCGAGTGTCGGTTTCTAGCGCGCAAGTGCGTGAGCTGTGGCGGCTCGCGCCAAAGGGCTCAGCGGCGCGGCGTCAGTTGCACGAGGATTTCGTCAGGCTTGACCATGCCGAGCTCGTGACGGGCCTTCTCTTCCACCATCTCGAGGCCTTCCTTCAGATCGCGCACCTCGGCCGACAGTTGCTCGTTGCGCGAGCGCGCCGCTGCGTTCTTGCCCTGTTGCTCGACCAGCAGTGTCCGCAGCCCCAGCACCCGGCCCATGCCGCTGCTGCCGAACCACAACTCGACATGCACGAGAGCCAGCAGCGCGACCAAAAGGGCAGTGACGAGGCGCACGACGCCGGCTCGGTCTCTGAAGAGTTCAGCGCAGGTGGTAGAAAGCCTTGCGGCCCGGATAGACGGCCACTTCGCCGAGGTCTTCCTCGATGCGCAGCAGCTGGTTGTACTTGGCGATGCGGTCGCTGCGCGAGAGCGAGCCGGTCTTGATCTGGCCGGCGTTGGTGCCCACGGCGATGTCGGCGATGGTCGAGTCTTCCGTCTCGCCGGAGCGGTGGCTGATTACCGAGGTGTAGCCGGCGCGCTTGGCCATTTCGATGGCAGCGAAGGTTTCGGTGAGCGTGCCGATCTGATTGATCTTGATGAGGATCGAATTGGCGATGCCCTTGTCGATCCCTTCCTGCAGGATCTTGGTGTTGGTGACGAAGAGGTCGTCGCCGACCAGCTGCACCTTCTTGCCAAGTTGCTGCGTGAGGTGGGCCCAACCGTCCCAATCGCCCTCGGCCATGCCGTCCTCGATGCTGATGATCGGGTACTTGTCACACCAGCCGGCCAGCATGGCGGTCCATTCCTCGGCCGACAGGGCCAAGCCTTCGCCGTCGAGCTTGTAGACCAGCGAGCCGTTGGCGCCGGGTTTGTGGAATTCGCTGGCGGCGCAGTCCAGACCGAGCGCAATCTGCTCACCCGCCTTGTAGCCGGCCTTGTCGATCGCCTCGAGGATCATCTGGATCGCGGCCTCGTGGTTTTCGACGCTGGGTGCGAAGCCGCCCTCGTCGCCGACCGCGGTACTGATGCCGCGGTCGTGTAAGATTTTCTTGAGCGCATGGAAAGTCTCCGCGCCCCAGCGCACCGCTTCGCGAAAGCTCGGCGCGCCCACCGGAATGATCATGAACTCCTGCAGGTCGAGCGTGTTGTTGGCGTGCGCGCCGCCGTTGATCACGTTCATCATCGGCACCGGCATCTGCACCGCGCCCATGCCGCCGAAGTAGCGGTACAGCGGCAGACCCGATTCCTCGGCGGCAGCACGCGCGACGGCCATGCTGACGGCGAGCGTGGCGTTGGCACCGAGTCGGGACTTGTTGTCGCTGCCGTCCAGGTCGATCAGGGTCTTGTCGAGGAAGGCCTGTTCGGAGGCGTCGAGGCCGAGCACGGATTCGGAGATCTCGGAGTTGATGTGCTCCACCGCCTTGCGCACGCCCTTGCCGAGGTAGCGGGCCTTGTCGCCGTCGCGCAGCTCGACCGCCTCGCGCGAGCCGGTCGAAGCGCCGCTGGGTACCGCGGCGCGCCCCATGACGCCGGATTCCAGCAACACGTCGCATTCGACGGTGGGATTGCCGCGGCTGTCGAGGATTTCTCTACCGACGATGTCGACGATGGCACTCATTCACTGACCTTTCGAGAGAGCGATGTTTTTGTATTGCTCCCTCCCCTTGAGGGGAGGGTTGGGGAGGGGTGGGCCAAAGCGGCACGCAGTGGTTGAAGGGGCCGACCTCAGTCGGTCCCTTCAACCACGATCATCTGCATGACCGCCGCGTCGGCGCGGGCGTCCTTGGCCTTGGCGTATTCCGTGGAATCGTAGAACGCGCGGGCCTGCGCGACGCTGCCGAACTTCATCACGATCACTCTCTCGGGCGTCCAGTCGCCCTCGAGCACACCGACCATGCCGCCCCGTACCAGCACCTCGGCGCCGTGGGTGTGCATGGCCAGCGAGGAAAACGTCTTGTAGTCCTCGTAGCGGGCCGCGTCGGTGACGCGGACGGTGGCGATGATGTAGGCGCTCATCGGTTGTGACCTCAGCAAGAAAAATCGTTCTCCAGCAGCGGTTGGGCCTTGACGACCCGGTCGATGCTGACCAGTTGTTCGAGCAGTGCCTTCATGTGCCTGAGCGGCACCGCGTTCGGGCCGTCGCTCATCGCGTTGGCGGGGTCGGGATGGGTTTCCATGAACACGCCCGCCACGCCCACTGCGATGGCAGCGCGAGAGAGCACCGGCACGAACTCGCGCTGTCCGCCCGAGCTGGTGCCTTGCCCGCCGGGCAACTGCACGCTGTGCGTGGCGTCGAAGACGACCGGTGCTCCCGTGTCGCGCATGATCGCCAGGCTGCGCATGTCGGACACGAGGTTGTTGTAGCCGAAGCTCACGCCGCGCTCGCAGGCCATGAACAGGTCTTCCGGCAGCCCCTTCTCGCGCGCGGCGTCGCGGGCCTTCTGGATCACGTTCTTCATGTCGCCAGGGGCGAGGAACTGGCCCTTCTTGATGTTGACCGGCTTGCCGCTCTGCGCCACGGCACGGATGAAGTCGGTCTGGCGGCACAGGAAGGCGGGCGTCTGCAGCACGTCGACGTGGCGCGCCACGGTCTCGATCTCGGACTCGCTGTGCACGTCGGTCAACACGGGCACGTTCAGTTCGCGCTTCACCTTGGCCAGGATTTCCAGGCCTTTTTCCATGCCTGGTCCGCGAAAGGTCGTGCCGCTGGAGCGATTGGCCTTGTCGTAGCTGGACTTGAAGATGAAAGGAATGCCGAGCGCGGCGGTGATCTCCTTCAGGTGCCCTGCCACGTCCATCTGCAGTTGCTCCGACTCCACCACGCACGGGCCGGAGATCAGGAAGAAAGGCCGGTCCAGGCCCACTTGGAATCCGCACAGCTTCATTGATGATCCTTCAGGCCGCAGCCTTCTCGTGGCGCGCCGCCTGGTGCGCCAGCGCCGCCTTCACGTAGCTGATGAAGAGCGGATGTCCGGCCCAGGGCGTGGACTTGAACTCGGGGTGGAACTGCACGCCCATGTACCAGGGGTGCACGCTTTGCGGCAGTTCGACGATCTCGGTGAGCTTTTCGCGCTGGGTCATGGCCGAGATCACCAGACCCGCCTCCTGCAGCCGATCGAGATAGTGCTCGTTGGCCTCAAACCGGTGGCGGTGGCGCTCGGTGACCACGTTGCCGTAGATCGCGTGCGCCAGCGTATTCGGCTTCACGTCGGAGCTCTGCGCACCCAGGCGCATGGTGCCGCCCAGGTCGGAGGAGGCGTCGCGCTTCTGGATGGAGCCGTCGGCGTCCTGCCATTCGTCGATCAGCGCGATCACGGGATGCGGCGTGGACGGGTCGAACTCGGTGCTGTTGGCGCCTTCCAGCGAAGCCTTGTGGCGCGCGAACTCGATGGTCGCGACCTGCATGCCCAGACAGATGCCCAGGTAGGGCAGCTTGTGCTCGCGCGCATGGCGGGCCGCGGCGATCTTGCCCTCGATGCCGCGCTTGCCGAAGCCGCCGGGCACGAGGATGGCGTCGAACTCGCCCAGCCGCGCCACGGTCTCGGGCGTGATGGTTTCAGAATCGACATACTCGATCTGTACCTGCGCGTGGTTGTGGATGCCGGCGTGGCGCAGCGCCTCGTTGAGCGACTTGTAGGAGTCCGACAGGTCGGTGTATTTGCCGACCATGGCGATGCGCACGGTGTGCTGCGGGTGCCCGACCTCGTGCACGAGTGCGTCCCAGCGCGTGAGGTTGGCCGGCGGCGTGGCCAGCCGCAGCTTGTCGCAAATGAGGCCGTCGAGCCCCTGCTCGTGCAGCATGCGCGGCACCTTGTAGATGGTGTCCACGTCCCACATGGAGATGACGCCCCATTCGGGCACGTTGGTGAAGAGCGAGATCTTCTCGCGCTCTTCGTCGGGCACGCGGCGGTCGGCTCGGCACAAGAGGGCGTCGGGCTGCACGCCGATCTCGCGCAGCTTCTGTACCGTGTGCTGCGTGGGTTTGGTCTTGAGCTCACCCGCGGCGGCGATCCAGGGCACGTAGGTCAGATGCACGAAGGCGGTCTGGTTGGGGCCGAGCTTGAGGCTCATCTGGCGCGAGGCTTCGAGGAACGGCAGCGATTCGATGTCGCCCACCGTGCCGCCGATCTCGACGATCGCCACATCGACCGCGTCGGGGCCTGCGACCAGGTCGCCGGCCGGGCCGATCACCATGCCGGCGCCGCGCTTCACATAGGTCTGGATTTCGTTGGTGACGTGCGGGATCACCTGCACCGTCTTGCCGAGGTAATCGCCGCGGCGCTCCTTCTCCAGCACGGTCTTGTAGATCTGGCCGGTGGTGAAGTTGTTGGCCTTCTTCATGCGCGTCGTGACGAAGCGCTCATAGTGGCCGAGGTCGAGGTCGGTCTCCGCGCCGTCGTCGGTGACGAACACCTCGCCGTGCTGGAACGGCGACATCGTGCCCGGATCGACGTTGATGTACGGATCGAGCTTGATGAGGGTGACCTTGAGGCCGCGCGACTCGAGAATGGCCGCGAGCGAGGCCGACGCGATGCCCTTGCCGAGAGAGGACACCACACCGCCGGTGACGAAGACGAACTTGGTCATGTCGTGCGGCACTCCGCTTTGGGCTGAAAAGTGCCGTGGTGGTAAAGCGAGATTATAGGGGGCGGCTTTTCTCCCTTTCCCCTCTGGAGAAGGCTGGGGTGAGGGCTCACGCCGGGTGAAACGGTTCGGCTTTTCAGGAAGGCTGCCTCGCGCCTCGCAAGATCTCGAGCACAGCGGTCGCCGTTTCGACGGGCCGCTCCATCGGAAACAGGTGCGAGCCTTCGATCCAGCTCACCCGCCCGCTGCTCAGCCGCTCCGTCGCGCGCATGCCGACCTGCCGTACCTCGGCGGACTGCGTTCCGCCGATGAAGGCCAACGGGCAGGCCAGCGGATGCCGGCGCAGCACGCCCGCGATGTGGTGCGGCAGGGTGTTGTAGATGTCGGTCTCGATCTCGCGCTGAAAGCTCAGGGCATGCTGCGGACCGCTGGGCTCCATGCCGGCAGCGATGTAGTCGCGCAGCACGGTGGGATCGAAACGCGCGAACGTCGGCTTGGACGCGAAGTGATCGAACGCCGCCTGTGCGGTCGGCCAGTGCTGGCGTCGCCGCTTGCTCACGAAGCCGGGCGAGAAGCGCTCGCCCAGGCCGGTGGCCTTGGCGAACTGCAGCGCGCGGGCTTTCCAGCCGGTGATGACGGGCGAGTCGAGCAGCAGCACGCCGCGCGCCAGATCGGGCCGGCGCGCCGCGGCCAGCACGCTGAGATAGCCGCCGAGCGAATGCCCCACGAGCCAGGCCGGGCCCGCGACTTCGCGCTCGATGAAGTGGATCAGTTCGTCGCGCAGGTGCGGCCAGTTGCTGGTGACCGGGTAGGCCGGCGCATGGCCGATCTTCTCGATCGCGTGCACGGCCCAGCCCGCGCCCTGCCATTGCTCGAACAGCCGACGGTAGGTGCCGGCCGGGAAACCGTTCGCGTGGGAGAAGACGATGTGCCGGTCGTTGCGTTCACTCTCCAGCGCCATCGCTCAGACCACTTTCTCGCTCAGGTTGTGGATCTTGCGCATGGCCTCGAAGCGCGGCGACTCCGTGAGCAGCGGGTGCAGGGCGGCGGTGCCCGCGTCCCACTGCGGCGCGTCGATGCCCTCGAACACCTCGCGCAGGCGCTGGCCCCAGGTGCCGCGAATCATGCGGAAGTACGGGTTGTGCTCGTCGATGCAGACGATCTGCTCGCTTTGCAGCCGGCCCTCTTGATAGACGACCAGATCCAGCGGCAGGCCGACCGACAGGTTCGATTTCAGCGACGAATCCATCGACACCAGCGCGCACTTGGCGGCCTCGTCGAGCGGTGTGAGCGGCGTGAGAACGCGATCCAGGATGGGTTTGCCGTACTTGCTCTCGCCGATTTGGAAGTAGCAGGTTTCGCGCGTGGCCTCGATGAAGTTTCCGGCCGAATACACCATGAAGAGCCGCATCGCCTCGCCGGCGATCTGGCCCCCGAAGATCATGTGGGCGTTGAAGTCGATGCCGTTGGCTTCTAACGCCGCCCCGTCCTGCTCTTGCACACGCCGGATCGCTGCGCCGAGAACGCGCACGGCGTCGAACATGCTCTTGGCGTTCCAGATGGTGATCGGCGGGCCGTCGCCGTTGTCCACCTTCTCGACCTGCAGGATCTCGCGGACCGACTGGCTGATCGACAGGTTGCCGGCCGACAGCAGCACCATGAAGCGGTCACCGGCTTTCTCGTAGACCATCATCTTGCGGAAGGTGCTGATGTGGTCGAGGCCGGCGTTCGTGCGCGAGTCCGAAAGGAACACCATGCCGGCGCTGAGGCGGGCGGCAACGCAATATGTCATGTCAGTTTCCTTGTTGCAGGGCCTTGAGGCGGTAGAGCGCATCGAGCGCCTCGCGCGGGCTCAGTGTGTCGGGGGCGATGGCCGCCAGCGCGCGCTCCACCTCGGTGGGCTCGGCAGACGGGGCAGCCGCCGGCGAAGCAAACAGGTCGATCTGCGCGGCACTCGCCATCTGCTGCGCTTCCAGCGTCTCCAGTGTGGCCCGTGCCTGACGCAGCACTCCTGCGGGCATCCCGGCCAGGCGGGCGACCTGCACGCCGTAGCTGCGGCTTGCGGGCCCGGGCTCGATCTCGTGCAGGAAGACGATGTCGCCGCCGTTGCGATGCGACTCGACCGCGCTCACATGCACATTGAGGGCGCGCGGGTGCTTCGCAGGAAACGCGGTCAGCTCGAAGTAGTGGGTGGCGAACAGCGTGAAGGCGCGGTTCTTCTCGTGCAGATGGCTGGCGATGGCGCTCGCCAGCGCCAGGCCGTCGAAGGTGGAGGTGCCGCGGCCGATCTCGTCCATCAGCACCAGCGAATGCTCGGTCGCGCCGTGCACGATGGCCGCAGCCTCCAGCATTTCGAGCATGAAGGTCGATTGCGCGTTGGCCAGGTCGTCGGCCGCGCCGATGCGCGTGTGGATCGCATCGATCGGCCCGAGCCGGCATGCATCGGCCGGCACGAAGGAGCCCATCGCCGCGAGCAGGGCGGTGATCGCGACCTGCCGCATGAAGGTCGACTTGCCGCCCATGTTGGGCCCGGTGATCACCAGCATGCGGCGGGTCGCGTCGAGCCGGCAGTCGTTGGCGATGAAACTGCCGACGCCGGTCTCGGCGAGCCTCAGCTCGACGACGGGATGACGGCCGCGCTCGATCTCAAGGCAGGGCTGGCTCACGAACTCCGGCCGGCACCAGTTCAGCGTTTGTGCACGCTCGGCCAGCGCCGCCAGGGCGTCCAGCGTGGCCAGGGCGCGGGCGAGCGAGGAGAGAGCGGGCAGATGCGGTTGCAGCGTGTCCTGCACCTGCTCATAGAGCAGCTTCTCGCGGGACAGTGCGCGCTCCTGCGCCGACAGCGCCTTGTCCTCGAAGGCCTTGAGCTCGGGCGTGATGTAGCGCTCGGCGTTCTTGAGCGTCTGGCGGCGCTGGTAGTCGGCAGGCACCTTGGCCGCCTGGCCTTGAGTGACCTCGATGTAGAAGCCGTGCACGCGGTTGAACTGCACGCGCAGGTTGGCAATGCCGGTGCGCACGCGTTCGCGGGCCTCGAGGTCGAGCAGAAAGGCGTCGCAGTTCTCGGAGATGGCGCGCAGCTCGTCGAGCTCGGCATCGAAGCCGTGCGCGATGACGCCCCCGTCGCGCAACAGTACCGCGGGTTCGGACGCAATGGCGCGTGCAAGCAGGGTCGCTATTTCGGGCGGCGGCGCGAAGCCGGTAGCGACCTGTTCCAGCAGGCCCCTCACCTGCGGTGCGCGACCCGGCTTGCAAGCCGGGTCCGCTTCGCGGGCGGCAAGCATGTTTGCCGAAAGCCCCGCTTCCCTCCCAACCCTCTCCCCACGTGCGGGGAGAGGGGGCAGGACGCCTTCTACTGTCGGAGAGGGCTGGGGTGAGGGTGGCAGCGCCGCACGCAGGGCCGGCAGCAGCGCGAGCGTCGCCCGCAGTCCCGTCAGCTCGCGCGGCCGCACCTGCCTGAGCGCGATGCGCGCGGTGATCCGCTCGACATCGCTCACGCCGCGCAGCGCTTCCCGCAGCGGTCCGAAGCCTTGCGCCATCAACGCCGCGATCGCCTCGTGGCGTGACGTCGCGGCGCTTCGCTCGCGCGCCGGGTGCGTGAGCCAGTGGCGCATGGCGCGCGAACCCATGCCGGTCTTGCAGGTGTCGAGCAGCGAGAGCAGCGTCGGTGCGTCCTCGCCGCGCAGCGTCTGGGTCAACTCGAGGTTGCGGTGGGTGGAGGGCGGCAGTTCGATCAGGTCGGTCGCGCGTTCCACGCTCAGCGAACCGACGTGCGCCAGAGCCTGCCCCTGCGTGTGCTCGGCATAGCTCAGCA
>NZ_JACDCU010000122.1 GCF_013817365.1 Methylibium sp.
CGCAGATGACGCTGCGCGGCGTGTTGGCGGAAGTCCGCGTACAGGGGCTCGACACGTGGAGCCTGCAACTCGGCCGGCCGCAAGACCTCGGCTCGCTGCTGGCCGTGCTGCTGCCCGCATCGGCCGGCACGTTGCGATGGGCCTTGCTGCTGGGCGTACTGGGCATTGCCGGCACCTGGCTGTGGCGCGCTCGGGCTTCGATGAAGCCGGTGCACTGGATCGGCGGGGTCGTCGTCGGTGCGCTGGTGCCCGTGTGCTGGTGGCTCACCGGGCAGGTCGGGTTCATCGCAGAGCACCCCGAAACCCTGGAGGCGGCCTGGCTCGGCACGCAATCCCGGCGGCCGGAAGCACTGAGCTTCACGGCCCCTCTTGCGCACGTGCTGGATCTGCTCACTTTCTGGACCGACCAGAACACCAAGGCGAGCTTCGGCGTGTTGCTAACCTTGGGTGTGGTGCTGGGCAGCTTCGTGACGGCGCGCCTGCGCGGCGAGTTCCGGGTGGAGTCTTTCAAGACGACCGACGAGCTGCGCGGTCATCTTGCCGGCGGCGCACTGATGGGCTTCGGCGGCGTCACCGCCCTGGGCTGCTCGCTCGGTCAGGGTCTCACCGGCCTGGCCATGCTGTCGGCCGGCGCCTGCCTGGCGGTTGCCGGCATCGTGGCCGGCGCATTCGCCGCGCTGAACGTGCAGGCGATGCGGGTCGGGCGGAGAAGCGGCGCCAGTCTGGCGACGACGTGCTGAGCGGGCTGCCGAAGCAGCGTGCGGGTCACTCGCCGCGGTAACGAATGGCATCGACCTTGCGGTCGAACTCGATCACTTCCTTGGCGACGCGCGGGATCAGGGGCTTGTCGAGCGGACGGCAGATGCGGCTTTGCAGGCGGCCCAGACGATCCGAACGCTCGATCGCCTGGAGCACCGTCTCCGGGTCCATCAGCAGCGCAAAGGGGTTGGACGGGGTATGGATCGGCAGCATGGGATCACCTCGGTTGGCTGGCATGACCGCAACTGTAGGGAGCCTG
The DNA here is from genome assembly GCF_013817365.1 of Methylibium sp. GTDB lineage: Bacteria > Pseudomonadota > Gammaproteobacteria > Burkholderiales > Burkholderiaceae_C > Methylibium. Next base: position 1,019 of record NZ_JACDCU010000122.1, read on the forward strand.
GGGCTCGCGCCGTAGTCGGGGCAGCGCCATAGACGGTGTCGGAATTCACCTGACACCCGCTGCGCCTGTCGCAGACGGTCGGAACAGTGCATTTGTCGCGGGGCCGCTGCGGCGCCGGCGCGACAGATCGTTTTCGCAAACGCCCCGTAGCGCGCCGCCGCCTGCGCTTGACCGCGCCTCAACCGCCCGTCAGCGCCCGGCAGGTGTCCCGCCAGCACGCTCGGCCAGCTTTTCAGCCAGCCACTCCCGACCTCCCACGCCGGCCAGGTCGGCGGCCGCGGCCCCGTCCTTCTCGCGCGCGCGCACGTCGGCGCCGGCAGCCAGCAAGGCCTCGACCAGGCTTTCGTCTGCGTAGAGCGCAGCCATCATCAGCGGCGTGCGGCCGTTGGGGGCGCGAGCGTCCACCGCCGCACCCTCGGTGATCAGCAGCCGCAGGGCCGGCAGCGAGTCGCCGGCCGCGGCGTAATGCAAAGGCGTCCAGCCGGGCCGGTTGATGTCGGCGCCGCGTTCGATCAAGGCTTCGCACAAGGCGATGTTGCCTTTCATGGCCGCCTTCATCAGCGGGGTTTCGCCGGCCGGGTTTTGCACATTGACGTCAGTGCCGGGCAGCCGGGCGAGCGTCAGAGCCACCTCGTCGGCGCCGGCATCGAGCGCGCGCATCAACGCCGGCTGGCCTCTCGGATCAGGGGCGTTGGGATCGAAACCGCGCGCCACCAGCGCTTTCACGGCTGCGGGGTCGTTGCCGTGAACCGCACGAAAAAAATCCTCGTACGAACCAGCAAGGACAGAAGAAAAGCCAAATGCAAAAGCCAGATAGGCGATGTACTTCATGCGATTTATCAGGTCGTTGCCGAACCCGCAGCGACCGGAACATTGAACAAGCTCTCGAAATTGCGGCGGGTTGCTTCGGCCACGGCCTCGACGCTGCAGCCCTTGAGCTCGGCCAGCCTGGCCGCCACCAGAGGCACGAAAGACGGGTTGTTGATCTTGCCCCGGTGGGGCACCGGCGCGAGGTAGGGGCTGTCGGTCTCGATCAGGCAGCGATCCAGCGGGACTTCGCGCGCCACCTCGTGGAGCTCGGTCGCGTTCTTGAAGGTCAGGATGCCGGAAAACGAGATCATGAAGCCCAGGGCCAAGGCCTCGCGGGCAACCTCGCGGGTTTCTGTGAAGCAATGAAAAACGCCGCGCGCCGGGGTGCCCGTGCCCGACGTGCCTTCCTCGCGCAGGATCGACAGGGTGTCCTCGGAGGCAGAGCGCGTGTGAATGACGAGCGGCAAGCCGGACCGTCGCGCGGCCCGTATGTGCACGCGAAAACGGTCTCGCTGCCAGGCCATGTCGGCGACCGTGCGTTCGCCCAGGCGGTAGTAGTCCAGGCCGGTCTCGCCGATGGCCACCACGCGCGGTTTGGCCGCCAGTTCGAGCAGGTCCTCCACGCTCGGCTCGTGCACGTCTTCGTTGTCGGGATGCACGCCGGCCGAGCACCAGAAGTTGTCGTGCGCCAGCGCCAAGGCGTGCACCGTCTCGAACTCCTCCAGCGTGGTGCAGATCACGAGCGCGCGGTCGACGCGCTCGCGGGCCATCGCCGCGCGAATGGCCGGCAAGTCGGCCTGCAGTTGCGGGTCGCTCAGGTGGCAGTGGGAATCGACGAACATGGTGCGGTCACTGTGACTCAGCGGCCGAACGAGAGGTTTTTAGGGTCTAGGGTCGCGCCGCGCAATCCCCGTCAAAGCGGGACAGAACAACGCCTCAGAGCGTCTGCGTTGGCTTGGCCGAGGACAGCGAGGTGCCGAGAATCTCCTCGATCCTGACCCTCAGCATGCGCGTTTTCTCGTCGGTGGGAAAGCGCACGCCGACGCCCTGCGTGCGACCGCCCGAAGCGTTGGCCGGCGTGACCCAGCCGACCTTCCCGGCCACCGGATAACGCTGCGGATCGTCCGGCAGCGACAGTAGCAGGTAGATGTCTTCGCCGAGCTTGTATTCGCGATTGGTCGGCACGAACAGCCCGCCGTCGGTGAAGAGCGGGATGTAGGCCGCATACAGCGCGCCCTTCTCGCGAAAGACGAGCTGGATCACGCTCGGCCGCGCGGTGGTGGCGACCGACGGTGCGCTCCGCAGGTTCACGTCTCGCAAATTCACATCACGCAGGTTCGCTTCACTCATGGTTTCAGTGTATCCACCGGACTCTGGCCGGCAGCGCGCCGCAACGTCGAAGACCGTGCGACTTGCGGCAGAGTTGTCGCCAACGTGGCCGGCTGCATCGCCCTGCGCAATTGCTGCACCAGCGCTTCGACGCCGAGCGCGGCATTCCAGGGGTGTTCGGCGCGGCGCATCTCGCCGCGCAGCACGGCGCCGCAGGCAGTGAGTTGGGCCACATCGCCCGCCGCCGGAACGCTTAGCGCGCCGAAGTAGCGCGGCGCGGCGCCGACCGCCACGGCCAGCGCATCGTGACAAAGCTTTTGCAGCGCGTCGATTGCCAGCGGCAGCGGCCAGGCGGCCAGCGTGGCGCTTTGCCCGGCCTGCACCTCGCGCGGCAGCCGCAGCCAGGCCTCGGCGGTGACGCCCAGCGCAAGCCGCTCCAGCACTTCCAGCGGCGCGCCGCCCGCCGCAGCGAGCAGCACCTCGGGCTGGTTCACGCGCTCGGCTTCGAGCCAGTCGAACGCCGCCTGCTGCCGGGGCAGCGGCAGCCGTAGCGCCTGGCACCGGCTGCGCACCGTGGGCAACAACTGCTGCGGCGCGGCACTGGCCAGGATGAAGCGTGCACGGCCGGGCGGTTCTTCCAGCGTCTTGAGCAGCATGTTGGCGCTGGTGGCGTTGATGCGCTCGGCCGGGTACAGCACGCTTACCTTTGTGCCGCCGCGTGTCGAAGTCTTCTGCGCGAACGCCACCGCGGCGCGCACCGCTTCCACGCGGATCTCCTTGCTCGGCTTGCGCCCCTTGCCGCCCTCGCCGTCGGCGGCTTCCTCGGTGGCGCTCCAGCCCAGGGTCTGCTGCAGCGCCTCGGGCACCAGCACCAGCAGGTCCGGATGGGTGCGTCCGGCGATCAGCCGGCAGGCACCGCACACGCCACAAGCCTGACCCGAAGGCCGCGCCTCGGGCTCGCCTTCGCACAGCCAGGCGGCGGCGAGTGCCAGTGCCAGCTCGAACTGGCCGACGCCGCGCGGCCCGTGAATGAGCAGCGCATGGCTGCGAGTGGTTTGCAGGGCCTGCGCCAGTGGCGCCAGCAGCCAGGGAGCGAGCGCGGCGCTCACCAGCCTCGTTCCTGAAGCATGGCGACGATCTGCGCGGCCACCTGCTCGCGCGGCTGTGCCGCGTCGATGCGGGCGAAGCGCTGGGGCGCTGCGGCCGCGCGCGTCCGATAGCCGTCGCGCACGCGCCGGAAGAAGGCCTCGTCCTGCTGCTCGAAGCGATCGGGTGTGCGCGCTGCGGCGACGCGCCCAGCAGCCACGGCGGGATCGAGGTCGAACCACAAGGTCAGGTCGGGCTGTCGCGTGCCGACCGCGGTGGCCTGCACCCAGCTTTCGAGCGCGGACAGCACCGCGAGATCGAAGCCGCGACCGGCCCCCTGATAGGCGAAGGTGGCATCGGTGTAGCGGTCGCACAGCACCACCGCACCGCGGGCCAGCGCCGGCTCGATGCACTGCTGCAGGTGATCGCGCCGCGCCGCGAAGATGAGCAAGGCCTCGGTCAGCGCATCCATGCTCCGGTGCAGCACCAGTTCGCGCAGGCTCTCCGCCAGCGGCGTGCCGCCGGGTTCGCGCGTGCGCACGACCTCCAGGCCCTGCCCGCGCCACCGTTCGGCCACCGCCTCGAGATGGCTCGACTTGCCGGCGCCGTCGATGCCCTCGAAAGTGACGAAACGGCCCGCCGTCGTGCTCACCGCGGTGTGTCGCGGCCGATGCCGCGCTGGTACTTGTTCACCGCCCGGTTGTGGTCGCCGAGATTGGTGCTGAAGACGCTGGTGCCGTCGCCGCGAGACACGAAGTAAAGCGCTTTGGTGGCCTCCGGCTTCACCGCGGCCAGCAGCGAAGCCTTGCCGGGCATGGCGATCGGCGTGGGCGGCAGGCCGCGCCGCGTGTACGTGTTGTAAGGCGTGTCGGCCTGCAGGTCGCGCTTGCGCAGGTTGCCGTCGAAAGCTGCACCCAGCCCATAGATGACCGTCGGGTCCGTCTGCAACGGCATCCCGATGCGCAGCCGGTTCACGAACACGCCGGCGACCTTGCCGCGCTCGTCGGCCTGGCCGGTCTCCTTCTCGACGATGGAGGCCAGGATCAAGGCCTCATCGGGACTCTTCAGCGGCGTGGACGCGTCACGCTGTGCCCAGGCGGCCTCCAGACGGCCCTGCATGGCGCGGTGGGCCCGTTGCAGCACCGACAGATCGGTGGCCCCCTTGTGATAGCTGTAGGTGTCCGGGAAAAATCGGCCTTCTGGCGCGATGCCGGGCATGCCCAGTGCCGCCATCAGCTCGGCGTCGTTCATCGCGACCGTGCTGGGCACAAGAGCCTCGGCTTCGGCCAACTCGGCCCGCAACTGACGAAAGTTCCAGCCTTCGATCATGCGCACCGTGGCCAGGGTGACATCGCCGCGCACCATCATGCGCAACAGCGACACGGGGGTCTCGCCCGTGCGGATCTCGTAACTGCCGGCGCGGATCTTGCGCGCCTCGCCGGACCATCGGAACCATTCGTAGAGCAACCGCGGCGGCACGCGCACGCCGGCGTCGACCCAGGCCTGGGCGATCTGGCGCGGCGGCGTGCCGGACTCGATCGACAACTCGACGCTCGGACCGCCGAGCGGCAGCGGCCGCTGCAACCACCAGAAGACCGCCGCGCCTGCGCCCAACAGCAGCACCAGCGCCAGCAGCAGCCCTAGCTTGAACACGCGCTTCATCGTTGGTCGGTTTGTTCCATGCGGCGCTGATGATAATCAGCGCATGACCTCTATCCCTGCGACCGAGATTGCGCCCGAAGGTGCCGTGGGCCTCGACCACACCGGCCTGATCGCCACCCGCGGCGCCGACGCCGCGGCCTTCCTCCACAGCCAGTTGACCAACGACTTCACCGGCCTCGGCCTCGGTGAGGCCCGGCTGGCTGCCCTGTGTTCGGCCAAAGGCCGCATGCTGGCGAGCTTCGTCGGCTTCAAGCGCAGCCACGACGAGATCTGGCTAGCGTGCCGGGCTGATCTGCTGCCCGCAACGCTCAAGCGCCTGCGCATGTTCGTGCTGCGCGCCAAGGTGCAACTCGAAGAAATCGCCGCGCCGGTTTCGCTGCTCGGCTTGAGCGGTGCTCAGGCGGGCGCTTGGCTGCAGGCCGCCGCCAGCGGCACCGCGGCCCTGCCCGTCTGGGGCCACCGGCTGCTCGACAACGGCGTGAGCATCGTGCGCCTGCCGGACGGCGCCGGTCAGCCGCGCTGGCTGTGCGCGGCGCCGGCCGAATCGGCGGTCGAAGTGCTCGATGCGTTGCCGGGCTTGAGCCTGCCGGCCTGGGACTGGCTCGAGGTGCAGAGCGGTGTCGCACCGGTGCAGGCTGCCACCGTGGAAGCCTTCGTGCCCCAGATGCTCAATTACGAACTGGTGGGCGGCGTGAATTTTCAGAAGGGCTGCTATCCCGGCCAGGAGGTCGTCGCGCGCAGTCAGTACCGCGGCACCCTCAAGCGCCGCGCCTTACCCTTGCACGGCGAGGCGCCGATGACCGCGGGGCAGGAGGTGTACTGGAGCGGCGACGCCGGCCAGCCGAGCGGCGTCGTGGCCGTGGCGGCGCCCGCGCTGGGCGGCGGCCATGACGCGCTGGTGGAGTTGAAGCTCGCCGCGCTCGAAAACGGCAGCCTGCACTTGGGCAGCGCCGACGGGCCGGCGTTGACGCTTTGCGCCCTGCCCTATGCGCTGCCGAACCCGACGGCGGCGGCGCCGCAGCAGACCGGCGCACCGAACTGAAGCCCGATGGCTGCGCCCGCGTCCGCGCCCGGCCACGAGCTTTTCATCTACTACCGCGCCGAGCCGGCACGCGTCGAGGCCGTGGCTGGCGCCGTGCAGCAGATGCAGGCGCAGTTGTGCGACGCACATCCCGGGCTGCAAGCGCGGCTGCTGCGCCGCCCCGATGTGCGCGACGGGCTCCAGACCTGGATGGAAATCTACCGCCTGCCCGACGGCGCCAGCCCCGTCGCGCTGGCCGCGGCCATCGAACGCGCCGCCGAATCACTGCAGGCGCACTTGACCGGCCCCCGGCACGTGGAGCACTTCGCCGAATGTGCCTCGTAGCGATGGCGCTCGGGCAAAGCCCGCGCTTTCCGGTGGTGATGGCGTCGAACCGCGACGAGTTCTTCGACCGCCCCGCCGCCGGCCTGGACTGGTGGACGCCGCCGGGCGGCGGCCCGGCGCTGCTGGCCGGTCGAGATCTGCGAGCCGGCGGCACCTGGTTCGGTTTGAATGCGGCTGGCCGGCTGGCGCTGGTGACGAACGTGCGCGCCTCATCAGCCGTGCGGGCCGCGGCGCCGTCACGCGGAGAATTGGTTCCGCACTGGCTGCGCAGCGAAGCAAGCTTCGATGCGTGCTGGCGCGAGTGGGCCGGCGCCGGCTACAACGGCTTCAACCTTGTCGCCGCCGATCTGGCTGCAGGCGAATGGACATGGGCCAGCAACACCGGTCGGCCGCCGCAGCGCCTGGTCATGGGGCTCTACGGTTTGTCGAATGCGGCGCTCGACACCCCCTGGCGGAAGACCGAGCGGCTCAAGCATCAGTTGCGCGCGGCCCTGCAGGCGAGCGAGACCGGCGAGTCGGCCGAAGCACTCGCTTCGAAACTCTTCCGCGCCCTCGCCGACCGGCGCATCGCTGGGGATGACGACCTGCCAGCGACCGGCATCCCGCTGGACCGGGAGCGCGAACTCTCGGCCGCCTTCATCCGCACGACCGATGGCCGCTACGGCACCCGCTACTCGACCGTGCTGATCACCGAACGCATCGAGGGGCGCTCGATCACGCAGGTTTTCGAACGCAGCTTCGACAACGGTGAGCCCGGCGCTCTGCGCCGCACCCGGCTGCTCGACTGGCCTGCGGCGCCCGGCGCCATTGCGCAGGCCGAGGCGGTGGTGGCGGAGGCGCCGCCCGCTCAGACGGGCGCCGACCGCAGGCCGTAGGCTTTGCCGTTGGCGAACAGGAACTCGACGCGCATGACGGCCTGGCCCTCTTCCAGCGGGGCCGCATAGCCGATCAACGAAATGGTGTCGCCCACTTCGAGCGGCGTGATGTCCCAGGCCTGCATGCGAAACAGCGGCGCCAGCTCGAGCGTCCAGGGACCCCCCCGCCGCTTGGGTAATTGGGCGTTGCCCAGCACCTCGGCCGTATCGACCGAAGCCTGCTGTGCCGGCAGAGTGCGGCGAACCAGATCGGCCGGCAGGCTCAGGTCGGACGCCGGCTCCAGTTCGAGGTGCGCGTGGGGATTGGTCCAGCGCACCATCGCAACACGGCCTTCGAGATAGAGCGGGCGGCGCACGTCGTAGCCGCTCCACCCGTGGTGCGCGGACGCGATGCGAACCGGCAGCGCAGCGAACAAAGGAGCCGCGGCACAGGCGGCGATCAGCGAACGACGTTGCATGAGGGCTCTCCCTGGATGAGAAGCGGACGCTAACAACAGCGACAGCGTCGCGCCCGGGGCGACGGATAAAGAACTGCTGATGCCGCGGGTTTCCCGCGGCTCGGTCACTGCCCATTTTTCAAGTCACATAGCCAAACGCCCCCGGCTTCTACCGCCGGCGGTCATTGCCCAGCATCAGCTGCAGCATCAACTCGATGCGCGCCTGCACCGCGCTGAGGGCACCGCAGCCGGGCAGGCTGGCCGGGCCGGCGTCTTGCAGCGGACCGTCGGCCACGCGCGTCGCTCGTCGCACGGCCACACCTTGCGCCTGGGCCCGGAGCAGCGCCGCCTCCAGCGCATGGTGCAGGGTCCCGTTGCCGGTGCCGGCAGCAACCAGGCCATCCACTCCGTGCGAGACCAGCGCATCCACGATCGCCCCGCAGGCACCGGCGTGGCTCAGCACGATCTCCACCCGCGGCCAGCGCGCGCCAGCGAAGCAGGCCGTGCCCAAGGGCGTGCCACGGGGCCAGTCGCGCAGGCGCCGTACACGCCCCGCTTCGATGCGCGCGATCGGCCCCGCGTCGCCGGAACCGAAGGCGTCGAGCCGGTGGGTGTGCGTCTTGCGCACGTCGAAGGCTCCATGCACCGTGCCGGCCAGCACGGCCAGCACACCGGCCGCGCCCGGCTCCAGGGCGAGGGTCACAGCATCGTGCAGGTTCTGCGGGCCGTCGGCCTGCAGTGCCGTCGCAGGACGCATGGCAGAACACAAAACCACCGGCTTCGCAGGCGCCAGCACGCGCTGCAGCCAGTAGGCGGTTTCCTC
>NZ_JACDCU010000495.1 GCF_013817365.1 Methylibium sp.
GGGATGTAGTCGGCGATCACCGTCACGTAGTCCTGACGGCCGGGCTCGTAGCTGCGGAACATGTAGAGGTCGGTGCCGTCAACGGCGCGGCCGCTCATGGCGAGGAAGGGCGCTTCGCGGTGGCTCGAGGCCAGGGCGCTGGTGCCGATGGCGGCCAGCGCGAGCGCTGTGGCGGTCAATGCGAGTCGGCCGGATCGGCGGGCAGGAACGTGAGAGGGCATGGAGGTCTCCAGAAGGTGAGTCGGTCGGACACGCTGCGCGCGGCGCAGGCAGCTTCGAACCCAGCCTGCGTTGCCGCTCGCAGCAGACTGCGAAGCGTCGATCGGCAAGACGTCTGGGGTTTCGGCTTGCTAGAAGGGCAAGCGAGGCGCCGTTCTAGGGGCTCGCCCCCCGAATGAGGGGGAGCTGTTGCAGCGGTGGTCAGCCGTTTTACTTTTGGATCACCGGCTTGTTGCAGGGCGCAGCAGGCGGGCCGGGCGAACGGCGAAATCGCCGCTGCCCTGCCCGGCGGACGCAAGAACGCCGGCACGTCACTACTGCCGTGCCGGCGCCGTTACCGGCAGTTGCTGCCGGCAGATTTACCGCCGTAATAGCGCGGTATGCGGCTGCATTACTCCCTTGCCCTTTGGGAGGGGGAGTAAGACCTCAGCGCTCCGGCGTCGCCTCGTTGCTGGCCAGGGACTCGTCTTCGCTGGCGTATTCCTTGAGCCGGTTGTACAGCGTCTTCAGGCTCACGCCGAGCACGGCCGCGGTGCGCTCCTTGTGGTTGTTGAAGTGCGCCAGCGTCGCCAGGATCAGGAGCCGTTCCGCCGCGGCCATCGAGGTGCCGAGCGGCAGCCTGATAGATGCCGCGCCGCCGATGTCCTGCGCCGCGCCGCCGTTGCTGCCGGCGCCCACCGACTCGTTGGGCAGCCATTCGTCGGTGATGGTCTCGGCCGCGGCCATGACGTAGGCGCGCTGCACCACGTTGCGCAGTTCGCGCACGTTGCCCGGCCAGCGGTAGCGCGACAGGCGCTGCAGCGCGGCCGGCGTGAAGCGTTTGTTCTGGCCTTCGCGCTGGCACACGTCGTGAAGGAAGTGCTCGGCCAGCAGGCCGACGTCCTCGCCGCGGTCCCGCAGCGGCGGCATGTCGATCGGGAACACGTTCAGCCGGTACATCAGGTCTTCGCGCAGCTTGCCCGAGGCCACCGCCTGGTCGGGCAGGCGGTTGGTGGCGGCGATGATGCGTACGTCGGACTGCTGGCTCGTCGTGGAGCCCACGCGCATGAAGGTGCCGGTCTCGAGCACGCGCAGCAGCTTGACCTGCAGGTCGAGCGGCATCTCCGTGATCTCGTCGAGGAAGAGCGTGCCGCCGTGGGCGCGCTCGAAGAAGCCCTGGTGCTGGCGCTCCGCGCCCGTGAAGCTGCCCTTCTCGTGGCCGAAGATCTCGCTTTCGATCAGGTTCGGGGAGATTGCCCCGCAATTGACCGCGAGGAAGGGACGCTTGCGGCGCCGGCTCAGATCGTGCACCGTCTGCGCCACGACCTCCTTGCCCGTGCCGCTTTCGCCGGTGATGAACACCGACACCGCGGTGCCGGCCACGCGCGCCACCTGTTCGTAGATGCGCTGCATCGGCGCCGAGCGGCCCCAGAGCTGGCCGAAGTGGCCCGTCTTTTCCCACTCTTTCGTGAGCGTCTGCAGCTCGGCCTTGAGGGCCGAGGGCCGCATCACGCGCGACAAGATGCCCTGCAGCTGCTTGATGTTGACCGGCTTGATGAGGTAGTCGGCGGCACCCAGGCGCAGCGCCTGGATCGAGGTTTCCAGGCTGGCGTGGCCGGTGATCAGCACCACCTCGGAGTGGGCGATGAGCTCGGCGTCTTCGAACAGCTCCATGCCGCTGCCGTCGGGCAACTGCAGGTCGAGCAGCACGATGTCGGGCTGCTGCAGGGCGATCTGGCGCCGCGCGTCGCGCAGCGTGTTGGCGGTCGCCACCGTGAAATCCTCGGTGGCGATCAGCGCGGCCATCATTTCGGCCGCGTCGGGCTCGTCTTCGACGATCAGGGCATGACTCAAGTCTTTTTCCTCGGGAGCGGCGAGCGAGGAGCACCTCGCCTGCCGCATCGGCAAATGGGTACAGCGGGGAGTGGCGCAATCGCGGTCCGGCCAGCACGCGCAGGCGCACCGGCACTCGGCAAGGATAGCGCGCGAAGCGCCTCGTTGCTGCAACGAGCGCAAAACGGGGGTGGGCATGGAGTTCGCGCCGCCGCCCACAAAGCCGCGCGCCGCGCACGATCTGCGGGGCGCTGCGCCGGCTGTAATGGCCGGGGCGGCTTGCAAGGGAAACGACCGTCGGCACAGTATTTGCCTCTGGGTCGCTGCGGAGCGTGCCGATTGGCGGTGCGACTCCCGATCAAACTCAACTCAAGGAGCTCAACATGATCAACCTCATCGTCTGGCTGATCGTCGGCGGCATCATCGGCTGGGTTGCCAGCATGATCATGCGCACGGACGGGCAACAAGGCATGTTCCTCAATGTCGTCGTGGGTATCGTCGGTGCGGCTCTGGGCGGCTGGCTCATCTCGCCGCTGCTCGGTTTGCCCTCCATCAACGACGGCGCGTTCAGCATCGGCGCATTGCTGGTGTCGCTGATCGGTGCGGTGATCCTGCTGGCCATCGTCAACCTGTTCCGCCGCGGCAGCGCACGCTAGAACGCGCTCAGGCCGCCAGCCGCAAGGCTTGCGGCAAGACTTACTGTTGACTTCGCATCCAGGGCGGGCCGGCACGGCCGGTCTCGCCCGCAAATACCCAACATATCAGGAGATTCCCAATGGCCACCACCCAAACGCCTTTCCCCACTTCGTCCAATTCGCCGGGTTCGTCTACC
>NZ_JACDCU010000123.1 GCF_013817365.1 Methylibium sp.
TCGACCTGATCGAGCGGCGCATGAAAACGGTGGCCGAGGCCACCTGCGCTGCCTTCGAAGCCACCTGCGAGTTCCACTTCGAACGCAACTACCCGCCGACCATCAACCACGATGCCGAAACGCGTTTTGCGCAGGACGTGATGGCCGACGTGGTGGGCGCCGAGAACGTGCTCGAGTTCGAGCCGACCATGGGCGCGGAGGACTTCAGCTATTTCCTGCAGGCCCGGCCCGGCTGCTATTTCGTCATCGGCAACGGCGACGGCGCGCACCGTGAGGGCGGCCACGGCATGGGGCCTTGCATGCTGCACAACCCGAGCTACGACTTCAACGACGACCTGATTCCGCTGGGCGCGACCTTGTGGGTCCGGCTCGCCGAGCGCTGGCTTCACACGGCGCGGTAGAAAACTTTTTCGCGCTCGCAGCCGAAAACGGGGTCGCCGAGTCGGGATTCACCGCACGCGAGAACCGAGGCTCAATCGCGCAGCCTTCTCAGTAGCCCCGCGGTGGACCCATCGAGCCCATTCGCGTCCCCGCTCTCGAAGCGCGGCAACAACGCATTGCACAGCGCCTTGCCCAGCTCCACGCCCCACTGGTCGAAGCTGTTGATGCCCCACACGGCGCCGCTGGTGAAGACGCGGTGCTCGTAGAGCGCAATCAGCGCACCGAGGCCCGCCGGGTCGAGCCGCTCGAGCAGCAAGGTGGTGCTCGGCCGGTTGCCGGGAAAGCTGCGATGACGTGCAATCACTTCGGGCGCAAGCGTCTGCGAGGCGGTCGGCGCTTTCGAGCCGAGCGCCTGCTGGAAGGTCTGGCCCTGCATGAGCGCCTGCGACTGCGCCAGGCAGTTGGCGAGCAGCTTGACGTGCTGGGCATCGAGCGCGGCTCGCACGGCCGGCGGCACATCGAGCAGCGCATGGCTGGTTTCGCGCACGGCGATGAATTCCACCGGAATCACGTCGGTGCCCTGGTGCAGCATCTGGAAATAGGCGTGCTGCCCGTTGGTGCCCGGCTCGCCCCAGACCACTGGGCTGCTCGCATGAACCAGCGGTTCGCCGTCGATGTCCACGCACTTGCCGTTGCTCTCCATCTCCAGCTGCTGCAGGTAGGCGGGCAAGCGCGCCAGCCCCTGGTGATAGGGCGCCACGCTACGGCTGGAAAAGCCATGAAAGTTGCGGTTCCACACATCCAGCAGGCCCAGCAGCACCGGCAGGTTGCGGTGCAGCGGCGTCTCGGCGAAGTGGCGGTCCATCGCATGCGCGCCGGCCAGCAGTGCGCGAAAGTGCACCGAGCCCAGCGCGATGGCGATCGGCAGGCCGATCGCGCTCCACAGCGAATAGCGCCCTCCCACCCAGTCCCAGAAACCGAAGGTGGTCTCGATGCCGAAGGCCGCCGCCGCGCTGACGTTGGTGGTGGTTGCGACGAAATGCCCCGGCACCGCCGCCGCGCCGCGCTCGCCCAGGCGGTCGAGGAACCAGGTCTTGGCCGTCTGCGCGTTGGCCAGCGTTTCCTGGGTGGTGAAGGTCTTGGAGGCGACGACGAAGAGCGTGCGCTCAGGCTCCAACGTGGTCAGCAGCCGAGCGAGGTCGTGGCCATCGACGTTGGCGACGAAGTGCAGGCGCAAGCCCGGCTGGCAGTACGCAGCGAGCGCCGGCACCGCCATCTGCGGGCCGAGATCGGAGCCGCCGATGCCGATGTTGACGACGTCGCGGATGGCGCTGCAGGCCGGGTCGCGCACCTCGTCGGCGTAAGCCAGCATGGCGTCCAGCGTCTGGTGTACTTCGTCGCTGAACGGCGCATTGCCCGGCGGCGCGCGCAGCGCCGTGTGCAGGACGGCACGGCCTTCGGTGGCATTGATCGGCGCGCCGGCGAACATCGCATCGCGGCGCGTCTGCACACCGGTTTCGCGTGCGAGTTGCAGCAGCAGCGCGAGCGTGGTGTCGTCGAGCCGGTTCTTCGACAGGTCGGCAAAGACGTGCGGCGCCTCGAGACTGAAACGCTCGAAGCGCTGCGCGTCGGCGGCAAAGGCATCGCGCAGGTCGAAACGGCGGCCGTGGGCCTCGAAGTGAGATTGCAGCGCAGCCCACGCCGCGGTGCGGTCCCCGCGCGGCGGTGTGGCTGGGTCCGACGAGACGGCCCCGGTCACAGCGCTTGCACCATGGCGTCGAGCCGGGCCGAATCGGCACCGAAGGCGCGGATGCCCTCGCCGAGCTTCTCGCTCGCCATGGCGTCCTCGTTGAGCGCATGGCGAAAGCTCGGCTCGTTGTGGCTGACGGCCTTGGCATCGCAGCCGCGAGCCTGCGCGGGGTCGAGTGCGCGCTCCACCGGAGCATCGCTGGCCTGCAGCGCGGCCAGCAATTCGGGGCTGATGGTCAGCAGGTCGCAGCCCGCCAGCGCAAGGATCTGCCCGACATTGCGAAAGCTCGCACCCATGACCTCGGTCTCGATGCCGAACTTCTTGAAGTAACGCCAGATCTGCGCCACCGAACGAACGCCCGGGTCGTCGGCCCCGGCGTTGGCCGCCTCGTTCCAGGCATTGCCGGCCGCCTTCTTGTGCCAGTCGTAGATGCGGCCGACGAAGGGCGAAACCAGTTGCACGCCCGCTTCGCCGCAGGCCACGGCCTGGCAGAAGGAAAACACCAGCGTGAGGTTGCAGCGAATGCCATGGTGTTCGAGCGCCTTGGCGGCCTGAATGCCTTCCCAGGTGGCGGCCACCTTGATCAGCACGCGCTCGCTGGCCACGCCTTCGGAGGCGTACAGCGCCATGATGCGCTGCGCTCGCGCGATGGTCGCGGCGGTGTCGAAGCTGAGCCGCGCGTCCACCTCAGTGGAAACGCGGCCGGGAACGATGCCGAGAATCTCGCAGCCGAAGCGCACCAGCACGCGGTCCACCACGGCATCGAGCGGCTGGCCGCGATGCGCCGCAACCGTCTGCGCCAGCAAGGGCGCATAGGCTGGCTGGTCGATCGCCCGGACGATCAGCGAGGGGTTCGTCGTGGCGTCGCGCGGCGCAAAGGCGGCCAACTCCCGGAAATCGCCGGTGTCGCAGGCGACTGCGGTGTAAGCCTTGAGCTGGTCAAGTTGGCTGGGCATGAAGCATGTGGACAGTGGCGCCGAAGGGCATGCGGGCATGGTAAACCGCAGGCCCCGCGGCTCACGGTGCGGCGTGTGACCCTGCAAGCCAAGGGCCCGACTTATCAGACTGAGCCGCTGCCCGCCCACCCCCCGAGAGCGGTCAATCGGAAAAGCGCCGCCGATAATCTGCGCCGATGCACCTTGTCATCCCCTTCGCCTGCGCACTGTCCGACCTCGGACGCCAGGCGCTCGGCGCGCTGACGCTGCCTCGTCTGTCCTCGCTCCTCACGCTCCTCACGCCCACCGAGCGCGATACCGGTGACGAGTACCAGCTCTCCCCTCCTCACGAGCGCGTGCTCGCCCGCGCCCTCGGCTGGAGCGGCGGTGACGGCGCCCTGCCCTGGGCCGCGCAGGCCGCAGCGGCCGACGGGCTCGAGACGGGCGACCTGGCCTGGGGCCTGCTCAGCCCCGTGCACTGGCAGGTCGGCCGCGACCACCTGACCATGGGCGACCCCGAAGCGCTTGCGCTGGATGGCGCCGAGTCGCGCGCCTTCTTCGACGCCGTGCGCGGCCAGTTCGAAAGCCTCGGCTGGCGGGCGGCCTGGGGCGCCCCCACGCGCTGGTACGTGGCGCACGAATCGCTCACCGCCTTGCCCACCGCCTCGCTCGACCGCGTGATCGGCCGCAACCCGGACCTGTGGATGCCCGAGCATCCGGCCGCGCGGCTGGTCAAGCGGCTGCAGAACGAGGTGCAGATGCTGCTCTACACCCACCCGCTCAACGACCAGCGCGAGGCGCGCGGCCTGGCCACGCTCAACACCGTGTGGCTGAGCGGCTGCGGCTTGCGCCAACCGGCCCACCATGCCGCACCGACCGTGCTCGATGCGCTGCGCGCGCCGGCCCTCGCGGAGGACTGGGCCGCCTGGACCGAAGCGTGGCGCGCGCTCGACGGCGGCCCGCTGCGCGAGGCGCTGGCGGCAGCGCAGCGCGGCGAGCCGCTCACGCTCACCGTGTGCGGGGAGCGCCATGCGCAGAGCTTCGCGCGCGAGCCGCGCAGCCTGTTCGCCGCAGTGCGCGGACGCTGGCAGCGCAAGGAGCCGGCGGCGATGCTGGCCGAACTCTGATACCGGCCCACACCCTCATGCAACTCATCGTCCGCGACGTTCCGCCCCGCACCGCCTGGTCGCTCGAACAGGCCGGCGTGCATCCGCTGCTGGCACGCCTGTACGCCGCGCGCGGCATCCGCAGCTTCGACGAACTCGATGCCTCGCTGGCCCGGCTGATCCCGCCCGGCGAACTGCGCGGCGCCCTCGAGGCCGCTCGCCTGCTCGCCGACGCGCTGGCCGCTCGCCGCCGCATCGTGGTGGTGGCCGACTACGACTGCGACGGCGCAACGGCCTGCGCCGTGGCGCTGCGCGGCCTGGCCCTGCTCGGTGCCGCGCCCGGCACGCTGGCCTACGTGGTGCCCGACCGCAAGGTGCACGGCTATGGGCTCACGCCGGCCATCGTCGACCTCGCATTCACCGCGTTCGCCAACGGGGCCGCCCCGGACCTGCTGGTCACCGTGGACAACGGCATCGCCAGCTTCGAGGGCGTGGCGCATGCCAAGGCGCGCGGCTTGGTAGTGCTGGTCACCGACCACCACTTGCCGGCGGTCGTGTCGGGCCCGCAGGGCGATGCGATCGCGTTGCCGGCGGCCGACGTGATCGTCAACCCGAACCAGCCGGGCTGCTGTTTCCCGAGCAAGTCGCTGGCGGGCGTGGGCGTGATGTTCTACGTGCTGCTCGCCACGCGCGCCGAGTTGCGTGCTCGCGGCGTGTACGGCGACGCCGCGAGCGAGGGATCGACGCCGGCACCCGGCGAGGCGGCATCCGCCCGCTCGGTGCATCCCGGCGAGGCGAGCATGGATCCGCCTTGCGGGCCGGCCGGCGCGCTGCGGCCGGCCCGTGCATCGGCGCAACCCCGGCTCGACACGCTGCTCGATCTGGTCGCGCTCGGCACCGTTGCCGACGTGGTCAAGCTCGACGCCAACAACCGCCGCCTCGTCGCGCAGGGCCTCAAACGCATCCGCGCCGGCCGCATGCAACCGGGCGTGGCGGCACTCTTCGCTGCGGCCGGCCGCGAGCCGGCGCGCGCCAGCGGCTTCGATTTCGGCTTCGCGCTCGGCCCGCGCCTGAACGCCGCCGGCCGCATGGAGAACATGACGCTCGGCATCGAATGCCTGCTCACCGACGACGTGGCCCGCGCCGGCGAACTGGCGCAGCAGCTCGACGCCATCAACCGCGAGCGCCGCGAGGTCGAGACCGGCATGCGCGAGCAGGCCGAGGCGATGGTGGAGGCACTGCTGCCCGAAGACGGCATGGCGCCACCCGCACTGGCGATCTACGACGCCGAGTTCCACGAAGGCGTGGTCGGCATCGTCGCCTCGCGCCTGAAGGACCGGCTGCACCGGCCCGCCTTCGTGTTCGCGCGCGGGCAGGACGGGCTGCTCAAGGGCTCCGGCCGCTCGATCGCCGGCTTTCACCTGCGGGACGCGCTCGATCTGGTGAGCAAGCGGCACCCCGGCGTGCTGCGCAAGTTCGGCGGCCACGCCATGGCGGCGGGCGCGACGGTGGCCGCGGAGGACTTCGCCACCTTCGAGCAGGCGCTGGCCAAGGTGGCGCAGGAGTGGCTCTCGCCCGCCACGCTGGCCCGGCGCCTGGCCACCGACGGCCCGCTCGACGCGCAGTGGTTCGCGGCCGAGACCGTGCATGCGATGGACCGCGAGGTCTGGGGCCAAGCCTTCGAAGCGCCGGTGTTCTGCGACGAGGTGGAGGTGGTGTCGCAGCGGCTGGTCGGGGAAAAACACCTCAAGCTCACGCTGCGCCACCAGGGCCAGTTGCGCGAAGCCATCTGGTTCGGGCATGCGGAGCCGGTGGCGGAACAGGTTCGGCTGGCGTACCGGCTGTGCGTGGACAGCTACCAAGGGCGCGAGCGCGTGCAGATGGTGGTCGAGGCGATCGCAGATTGAGAATTCTTACCTCTCTTCCCGGAAACAAAGGGTGACGCGCGCCCTTCTTGTATGTACGCTTGTACACACAACTAGAAGGGGAGAGATGAAAACTGAACGTATCAAGAGCAAACGCTCGGAGAAACTGCATTTCATTCGCAGTACAAAGGCGCACATCACCATCCTGTGCGTGGTGCTGCTCGCAAGTTGTTTTGGAGTGGTCTACGCCATTTCGCCAGCATTCGAAGAAATCGGCAGCAGTATCACGATCCCCGGCTTCGACATCTCGACACGCTAGTTGTCGTTTCGCAGCGGGAGCCCCGGCCCTGCAGGAGTTTCGAAGCGCCCCTAAAGTTGGCGCGATGAAACCGACCGCATTGCTCCCCCGCCTCGCCGCCGCTCTCGCGCTCGCCACCTCCTTCGCCGCCTGCGCCCAGCCCGCCGCGACGCCGCTGCGCACCACCGTCGTAGCCAAGGGTCTCGACAACCCATGGTCGCTGGCCTTCCTGCCGGATTTCGAGGAGACCGGCCGCATGCTCGTCACCGAGAAGCCGGGCACGATGCGCATCGTCGGCACCGACGGCAAGCTTTCCGCGCCGATCATCGGTGTGCCGCCCGTCGTGGCGCGCGGTCAGGGCGGCCTGCTCGACGTGGCCCTGCACCCGAAGTTCGCTGACAACCAGCTCGTCTACTGGAGCTACAGCGAGGCCGCGCAGAGCGGCTCGGGCAACAGCACGGCGGTCGCGCGGGGCCGGCTCGACGCTGCGGCCGGCGCCTTGCGCGACGTGAAGGTGGTGTTCCGCCAGACGCCCAAGGTCGCGAGCAACATGCACTTCGGCTCGCGCCTGGTGTTCGATCGCGAGGGGCGTCTCTTCATCACGCTGGGCGACCGCGGCAGCCGCCGCGACGACGCGCTTACGCTCGACAACCACCACGGCAAGATCGTGCGCATCACCGACGATGGCGGCGTGCCGCCGGACAACCCCTTCGTCGAGACGGCCGGCGCGCTGCCCGAGATCTGGAGCTACGGGCACCGCAATGTGCAGGGCGCGGCGCTGCATCCGGCGACCGGCATGCTGTGGGCCGACGAGCACGGCCCGCAGGGCGGCGACGAGCTCAACATTCCGCAAGAAGGCGGCAACCACGGCTGGCCGGTCATCACCTACGGCCGCGAATACGGCACCGGCACGAAGATCGGCGCAGGCACGGCGCGAGAAGGGATCGTCGCGCCGATCACTCACTGGGTGCCTTCGATCGCGCCCAGCGGCTTGGCCTTCGTGACCAGCGATCGACATGCGGCGTGGAAGGGCCAGGCGCTGGTCGGCTCGCTCAAGTTCGGCCAGCTGGTACGGCTCGAACTCGACGGCAGCAAGGTGGTGCGCGAGCACCGCCACGACGCCGGTGCCCGCGTGCGCGATGTGCGCCAGGGCCCTGACGGGCACCTGTATCTGCTCACCGACGACGGCGAACTGCTGCGCATCGAGCCCGGCGGCTGAGCCGCGCATGCGCGTGCGCGCAATACGCACGGCCCTGATGCCCTAGCGTCCCCGGGGCACTCCCTAGAATCGGCCCGTGACCGCCGCAACCATTCTCAACGCCGATCTGCACTGCCATTCGCTGGTGTCCGACGGCACGCTTGCGCCCGAGGTCTTGGCCGCACGGGCCAAGGTCAACGGCGTGGAGTTGTGGGCACTGACCGACCACGATGAGATCGCCGGCCAGCAGCGCGCCCGCGACGCCGCGCTCGCGCTCGGCCTGCCCTGGTTGAGCGGCGTGGAAGTGTCGGTGAGCTTCGCCGGCACCACGGTGCACATCGTCGGCCTCGGCTTCGACGTCGACGACCCGGGGTTCGTGGCCGGCCTGGCCGCCACGCGCGGTGGGCGCGAGCAGCGCGCACGCGACATGGCCGCCGGACTGGCGCGGGTGGGCATCGAGGGTGCCTACGAAGGTGCCCTGTGCTACGTGAGCAACCCGGAACTCATCTCTCGCACGCACTTCGCGCGCTTTCTGGTCGAAACCGGCCACTGCTACGACACGCACGAGGTGTTCCGCAAGTTCCTCATCGAGGGCAAGCCGGGCTTCGTGGCCCACCGCTGGGCCAGCCTGAGCGACGCAGTGCGCTGGATCACGGCGGCCGGCGGCGCCGCGGTCATTGCCCACCCCGGCCGCTACAGATTCACGCCCACCGAGGAGTACGCCCTCTTCACCGAATTCATTGCGCATGGCGGCCGCGCGGTGGAGGTCGTGACGGGCAGCCACACCCCGGCCGAGTACGCCAAATACGCCGACATGGCGCTCGAATTCGACCTGCTCGCCTCGCGCGGCAGCGACTTCCACGACCCCGAGGAGAGCCGCACCGACCTGGGCGCCCTGCCCTGGCTGCCGGGCAAGCTCGCGCCGGTGTGGGAGGCGATCGAGGCGCGGGTGCAGCGGGCCTGACGATGAGGCCCGCGACCGCAAGCCCCTGGGGATATGATTGATATCATGATATCAATCTTGCAGGGGAGTAGCTCATGGCCCAGTTCACGGTCCGCAATCTCGAGGAAGACGTCAAGACGCGCCTGAAGCGCCGTGCTGCGCGGCATGGGTTCAGCATGGAAGAAGAGGTGCGCCAGATCCTGCGCAACGCCGTGAACGACGAGCACGTTCCGGCCGTCGAACTCGGCAGCCGCATCGCTGCACGATTCGCCAAGACCGGTTTGACACAAGACTTGCCGGAACTGCGGGGCCAGGCCGTGCAACCGCTGTCGTTCGAGCGGTGATCATCCTCGACACGAATGTGCTGTCTGCGCTCATGCGCCGGGAGCCGGAGCCTGCAGTGGTGACCTGGCTCGATGCCCAGCCCGCTCAATCGATCTGGCTGACGAGCATCACCGTGTTCGAGAGCCGGCTCGGCCTCGCGCTGCTGCCGCCCGGCAAGCGTCGCCGCGTTCTCGAAGATGCTTTCGAGCGCCTGCTCGACGAAGACCTGCAGCACCGCATCCTGCCCTTCGACGCCGAGGCTGCCGCCCAGGCCGCCTTGATCGGCGCTGCCCGCCAACAGGCGGGACGCGCGGTGGACGTGCGCGACACCCAGATCGCCGGCATTGCCATCGCCCGCCGGGCAACGCTGGCAACGCGCAATGTGCGCCACTTCGAGGATCTGCCGACGCCCGTGATCAACCCCTGGGGCTGAGCGACGGAGCGTTTGGCAGCCGACAATCGGCCATGGCCCAGTACTTCGAGGTCCACCCGGAGAACCCGCAGCCGCGCCTGCTCAAGCAGGCCGCGCAGATCCTCCATGGCGGCGGCATCGCGGCGATTCCCACCGACT
>NZ_JACDCU010000124.1 GCF_013817365.1 Methylibium sp.
GGCCGCGTCTGTGCGCTCCGGGACGCTGCCGGGCGGTGTCGCCCCGTCGAGTGCCTCGCGCAGCGTGGCGATCAGCGCACCGCGCAGTGCCGCCCAGGCGCGGCCGCCGCGCAGCACATGGCGTTGATTGACTTCGAGTTCGATGCCGACGTACGCCTCGGCGGGATGGTGACGGCGCAGCAGCGCCGTCAGGCCGTCGCCGCGGCCCGCGTACGGATAGTTGCGGCGCACGTTCAAGCCCGGGCACCGCCTGGCAAGCGCCTGGCGCCAGCGCGCCGCGAGCAGCACCTCGCTCGGGCGTGCCGGGTCGTAGAGCAGGCCAACGTCAGCGTTGCGCACGACGCCGTCCCACACCGGCGTGAAGCTGTGCGAGGCGATGTGCACCACGCGCCGGCCCGGCTCCAAGGCGCGCTGCACTTCGGCCAGCACGCGGTCGCGGTGGGGCTGGTGATAGCGGCTGGCGATCTCGGCGCGCTCGGCCGCGCTGAGCGCTCGCGTCGCCTCGGAGTAGAGCTGCCGATGGCCGATCGAGCGGTTCAGGTCGATGAGCAGGCGCGTGGTGCTCGACGCATGCAGCGGCGCGCCAAAGGCCGCGGCCATCTCGCGGGCCAGTTGCAGGGCGCCGAAATCCCAGCCGCGGTGCGTCTCGAGCAGCGCGCCGTGCTCGGCGAACAGGGCCCGGTAGCGCGGCGGCACGCGTCGCCCCCCGTGCTCGCAGGTGATCAGCAACCGGTCCACGAGGCGCTTCGGGTGGCGGGCGACCGCTTCAGGATCGGTGAGGCGCAGAGCGGGGTCGCCGGTTCGCGATGGGTTCAGCGCCCCAGCGCGTCGGACCAATCGAGTTCGCCGCGTGTCTCGAAGGGCATGTCGACGAATCCCGCGCCGGCCAGCTTGCCCTGCAGCACGTAGTCCAAGCGCGACATGTCTCTGCGGCCCACCGCACTGATGGCCTGGCGCACCGCTTGCAGGGCCGACACCGTGACCGGTATCGCCACGACAGCCTCGCCGTATCGCGGCACGGTGCCCGCGACATCGGAAACGCCGCTGGCGAAGGGTTGGCCGCGCACATCGAGCTCGATGAAGGCGCCGTTGAAGTCGAGCGCCGCATCGTTCGGGTTCTGCAGGCGCAGTTTAACGAGGAAGCGCAACTCCAGACCCTCGCCGGGCAAGGGCTCCACGGCAGCAATCGCCACCCGCACCGGCTCATGCCGCGTCAAGCCCGCGCACGCACTCAAAGCGAGGGCGAGGAGCAAGGCGACAAGGCGGATCAGCATGGCGAATGAGGGAAAAAAAGCCCGCCTAAGCGGGCTTTTGCAGGGGTGGCGGAGACGAAGGGATTCGAACCCTTGATGGAGTTTTAAGCCCCATACTCCCTTAGCAGGGGAGCACCTTCGGCCACTCGGTCACGTCTCCTCGCCGGCGGCCATTATGCAGCAGGCATCGGGGCCGGCGCATCGAGGCCGAAGGCCTTGTGCAGAGCGCGAACCGCCAGCTCCATGTACTTCTCGTCGATGACCACGCTGGTCTTTATCTCCGAGGTGGAAATCATCTGGATGTTGATGCCCTCCTCCGAGAGCACCCTGAACATCTTGCTGGCCACACCGACGTGGCTCCTCATGCCGATGCCGACGATGCTGACCTTGCAGATCTTCGGATCGCCCGTCACCTGCTCGGCGCCGGTGGCCGGCAGCACCGAAGCCTCGAGCAACTCGATCGTGCGCACGTAATCGTTGCGGTGCACCGTGAACGAAAAGTCGGTGCGACCATCGTGCGACACGTTCTGGATGATCACATCCACATCGATGTTCGCGTCGGCCACCGGGCCGAGGATCTGGAAGGCGATGCCCGGCCGGTCGGGCACGCCCGTCACGGTGACCTTGGCCTCATCGCGATTGAAGGCGATGCCCGACACGACAGCTTGTTCCATGTTCTCGTCTTCCTCGAAGGTGATCAGGGTGCCCGACGCGGCTTCTTGCGCCAAGTCGATGTCCCAGGGCGTGAAGCTCGACAGCACGCGCAGCGGCACGCGGTACTTGCCGGCGAATTCGACCGAGCGGATCTGCAGCACCTTGGAGCCCAGGCTGGCCATCTCGAGCATTTCCTCGAAGCTGATCGCCGCCAGGCGCCGCGCCTCGGGCACGACTCTCGGGTCGGTCGTGTAGACGCCATCGACGTCGGTGTAAATCAGGCATTCGGCGGCCTTCATGGCCGCAGCCACCGCCACCGCCGAAGTGTCCGAGCCGCCGCGGCCCAGCGTGGTGATGTGGCCGTCGGGGTCGATGCCTTGGAAGCCGGTGATCACCACCACCTTGCCGGCGCCCAGATCGGCACGTACGCGCGCGTCGTCGATGCGCTGAATGCGCGCCTTCGTGAAGGCGCTGTCGGTTTGCACCGGCACCTGCCAACCGGTATAGCTGACCGCGTCCAAACCCTCGGCCTGTAGCGCGATGGCCAGCAGCCCGACCGAGACCTGCTCGCCGGTGGCGGCGATCATGTCGAGCTCGCGATGGAACGATGCGGTTTCGTTGCCCGGCGCGAGTTCCCTGGCCAGGCCGAGCAGGCGGTTGGTCTCGCCGCTCATCGCCGAAGGCACGACCACCATCTGATGGCCGGCACGGTGCCACTTGGCGACGCGCTTGGCCACGTTGCGGATGCGCTCGGTCGAGCCCATCGACGTGCCGCCGTACTTGTGAACGATCAATGCCATGAGGAAAAGCGCGAAGAGGGTTGAGGCGCAGTGCCTGGCGCCGCGAAACCCGCGAGTTTAGCGGGCCGCCACGGCGTTCCAACCGGGCGGCGGCCGGCTCAAGGCGAGCCGGCAGTCTCCCAGCGCAGCACCAGCTGCGGCTCGCCGGGGGCAGCGATCACTCGCGCATCGATGCCGAGTCCGGGCACGAAGACCAGTTGGCCCGCGTTGAGCAGCAGCGGTCCCTCGCGCGCCCAGGCCGGTAGCGCGGCAGCCTGGAACTGCTTCTTCAGGCTGCGCGGCGGACGCCCGGGTGCGCCCTGGAACTGCTCGCCGCCACTGCGTGGCGCAAGCTCCAGCCGCGCCAACCGTGCAAGCGCCACGCCACCTTCGCCGGCACGCAGGGCGACCAGCACGCCGCCCCACCCGGGCAGCGGATAGCGTCCGGCTCGGTGCAGGCTGACGCTGCTCTCGCGGCACACCTTCGCACCGGCAATGGGAAGCGGCTCGAACGCCAGTCGGCCGCGATAACGCCGCAGGCCACCGGCCTGCAAGGACCAGCGCGCCGGGGCAGCAGCCGCCGGCAATTCGCGCATCAAGCGTTCGACCTCCGCCGCACTCGGGCTCTGCCCGCTCGCCTTGCGAAGCCAGGCACGCAAGGCGTTGCAGGCCCGGTAAGACGGCAGCCGCTCCCAGGCGGCGAGTTCGAGCGCGGGCCCTTTGCTGCAGCCCGCGAGATCGATCGCGGCCAGATCAGCCGCGCACGCGCTCGCCTGCTGCGCCCAGGCGGCCGCATCGGCCAGCGTGGTTTCAGCCTGCGGAAAAGCTTCGCACAGCGCCGGCCAGACCGCCAGGCGCAGACGGTTGCGCGCAAAGCGCGGGTCGGCGTTGCTGTCGTCTTCGATGTGGCGCAGCCGGTGCGCGAGCACATAAGCCTCGATGGCCGAGCGCGGCTGCTCGAGCCACGGCCGCACCCAGGTCAGGCCGTCGCGTTCGATGGAACCCGGCATGGCGGCCAGGCCCGCGACGCCGGCGCCGCGCAGCGCCTGGAGCAACAGCGTCTCTGCCTGATCACGGCGGTGGTGCGCCAGCAAGACCGCGTCGGCGCCACATTCCACGGCCATGCAGCGCAGCGCCTCGTAGCGTGCCGTTCGAGCTGCCGCCTCGATACTTTCTCCGGTCGCCGGCTGCAGCCCCAGCCGCTCGGCCTTGAAGCGCACGGGCAGCCCCGCCTCCGCCCAGCCGCGGCACTGGTGTTCGCAGTGCGCGAGCCAGTCGTCGGCGTGGCGGCTCAGCCCGTGGTGCACATGCAGCGCACAGACGGTGAGGCGGGTCTGCGCGGCGGCCTGCAGCGTCGCGTGAAGCAGGGCGGTCGAGTCGCGCCCGCCGCTGTAGGCCACCGCGACCGTGGCCGCCGGGCCGTTGGAGGGCAAAACGGGAACGCTTTGCCCGTTCGGCCCGTCCGGGTTTGGACAGGCAAGCCCGGAGCCGCACGCCTCACCGCTCGGTGGTGTCGGTGTAGCGGCCGTAACTCTTGAGCCGTGCATAGCGTTTGTCGAGCAGTTCCTGCGGCTTGAGATCGACCACCTGCCGCAGTGCGTCGCCGAGGGCACGCTTGAGGTACGCGGCCATCTGCAGTGGATCGCGATGGGCGCCGCCGACCGGCTCGCTGACGATCTTGTCGATGAGCCCGAGCGCCTTCAGCCGGTGCGCGGTGATGCCCATCGCTTCGGCGGCGTCGCTGGCGCGCTCGGCGGTCTTCCACAGGATCGAGGCGCAGCCCTCCGGCGAGATCACCGAATAGACCGAATACTGCAGCATCAGCACCTGATCGCCGACGCCGATGGCCAGCGCCCCGCCCGAGCCGCCCTCGCCAATGATGGTGGTGATGATCGGCACCTCCAGCCCGGCCATCACGAAGATGTTGTGACCGATGGCCTCGCTCTGCCCGCGCTCCTCGGCGCCGATCCCCGGATAAGCGCCGGGCGTGTCGACGAAGGTGAACACCGGCAAGCCGAACTTCTCCGCCAGCTCCAACAGCCGAAGCGCCTTGCGATAGCCCTCCGGGCGCGACATGCCGAAGTTGCGCGCCGCGCGCTCCTTGGTGTCCCGCCCCTTCTGGTGCCCGAGCACCATGCAGGCCTGGCCGTTGAAGCGCGCCAGGCCGCCGACGATGCTCTGGTCGTCGGCGAAGCTGCGGTCGCCGTGCAGTTCCTGGAACTCGGTGAAGACTTCGTTGATGTAGTCGAGCGTGTAGGGCCGCTGCGGATGGCGCGCGATCTGTGTCACCTGCCAGGGCGTGAGCTGCGCATAAACCTCCTTCGTCAGCTGCAGGCTCTTCTTGGAGAGGCGGTTGATCTCCTCGGAGATGTCGACCGCCGACTCGTTCTGCACGTAACGCAACTCGTCGATCTTGCTCTCGAGCTCGGCGATCGGCTGCTCGAACTCCAGGAAATGCTTCTTGCTCACTGGAACCCCTCGTTTTTTCAGGCCCGGACAATTGTCTCAGGAGGCCAGCGGCAGCGGGTCCAGGCTGCGCCACAGATACCAGGTGGCGACCGAGCGGAACGGCGCCCACGCATCGCCGACCTCGCGCGCCTCCACCCTGGAAACCGGCTCGCCGCTGAAGTAATGCCGGCTGATGCCTTGCAACAGCCCGACGTCGTCGAGCGGCAGCACGTCGGGGCGCATCAGGTGGAAGATGAGGAACATCTCGGCGGTCCAGCGGCCAATGCCGCGAATCGCCACCAGCTCCTCGATGATGGCCTCGTCGTCCATCGCCACCCAGGCCTTGACGTGCACGCTGCCGGCGTCGAAGTGCCCGGCGAGGTCGCGCAGATACTCGATCTTGCGCGCCGACAGGCCGGCCAGCCGCATCGCCGCCACCTCCAGCGCCAGCACTTCCCCCGGCAACACCCGCGCAGAAGCATTGCCCGCCAGCGCGACGAAGCGCTCCCACACGGCCTGCGCCGCCTTCACCGAGATCTGCTGGCCGATGATGGAGCGCGCCAGCGTGGTGAAGGCGTCGCCGCGGCACTGCAGCCGCGCCTCGCCGAGCTGCGGAATGAGCTTTCTCATCACGCGGTCGCGCTTGCCGAGGTGCTTGCAGGCCTCGTCCCAATAGTCGGGCGTGACGAGACTGGAGCCGCGGGGCGACATGCTGGTTCCGGTGAGCGCGGCGGCCGAGGCGGGCGAGCCGCTCAGGCCTTGACCCAGGTCGTGCCGGCGGCCGAATCCTTGAGCACGATGCCTTCGGTGGCCAGCGCCTCGCGGATGCGGTCGGCCTCCACGAAATTCCTTGCCGCCTTGGCTGCGGCGCGCGCGGCGATGCGCTCGGCGATGTGCGACTCCTCGACGCCTGAACCACCCTGCAGATAGTCGGCCGGCGGTTGCTGCAGCAGGCCCAGGGTGGCGCCGAGCGCGCGCAAGAGCAGGGCGGACTCCGGCGAGCGGCTGCGATTGACCTCGCCCGCCAGATCGAACAACACCGAGGTCGCGATCGGCGTGTTGAAGTCGTCGTCCATCGCCGCCTTGAATCGCGCCGCATGCGGATCCGACCAGTCGATCGCCGTCGATGCCGGGGAAGGTGTCACCGCGCCGAGCGCGGTATACAGCCGCCGCAGCGCATTGCGCGCATCGTCGAGTCCCGCGTCGCTGTAGTTGAACGGGCTGCGGTAATGCACGCGCAGCATGAAAAAGCGCAGCGTCTCGCCGTCGTAGTGCTGCAGCACGTCGCGGATGGTGAAGAAGTTGCCGAGCGACTTCGACATCTTCTCGTTGTCGACATTGAGAAAGCCGTTGTGCATCCAGACCTTGACGAAGCTCTCGCCGCTGCCGAGGTGGAAGGCGCCATCGCTTTGCGCAATCTCGTTTTCGTGATGTGGGAACTGCAGGTCCATGCCACCGCCGTGGATGTCGAAGCGCTCGCCGAGCAGCGCATGCGCCATGGCCGAGCACTCGATGTGCCAGCCCGGGCGGCCGGCACCGAAGGGCGCGTCGTATTTTGCATCGGCGGGCTCGTCCGGCTTGGCGGCTTTCCACAACACGAAGTCCAGCGGGTCGTCCTTGCCCTCCAGAACGGCGACC
Organism: Methylibium sp.; assembly: GCF_013817365.1. GTDB lineage: Bacteria > Pseudomonadota > Gammaproteobacteria > Burkholderiales > Burkholderiaceae_C > Methylibium. The sequence goes on from NZ_JACDCU010000124.1 coordinate 6,773, forward strand.
CGTTCGCCAGCGCGCAGCTGATCGATCGACTTGCCGGAAAGCCGGCCGTAGCCGGGAAACTTCCGCACCGAAAAGTTGACGTCGCCAGCCGGCGCCCGGTAGGCCAGGCCGTTCGCTTCGAGCCGCTCGATCAAGCCCACCATCGCACCGACATGATCGGTCGCGCGCGGCTCGAAAGTGGGCGGCTCGATGCCGAGCGCACCGATGTCGCGGTGCATCGCGGCGGTCATCTCGTCGGTCAGCGCGCGGATGGTGACGCCGCGCTCGATCGCGCGCTTGATGATCTTGTCGTCGATGTCGGTGATGTTGCGAACGTAGGTCACGCGAAAGCCCGACACCTTGAGCCAGCGTTGCACCACGTCGAAGGCCATCATCATGCGCGCATGGCCGACGTGGCACAGGTCGTAGATCGTCATGCCGCACACGTACATCCGCACGTGCCCCGGCTCGATCGGCTCGAACGGCTCGATGCTACGGCTCAGGGTGTTGTGAATGCGCAGGCTCATCGGGCGAAGGTCGCGGCGGCGACGCGCGGCGACAGGCCCGCGTTCGGCAAGCGCCGCAGTATAGCGATGGCACTGCTCGCGCCAAGGCACTTGTGACGGGGCCACAATCCCTGCCGGTACGGGTCCTTTCGCGGCCCTCGAGACAGGAGAAAGCCGGATGGTTTCAAGACTTTGGGCCCTGCCCTGCGCGCTGCTGATGACACTGGGAATGCACACTGGCGCACTGGCGCAAAAGGTGCGCCTGGCCACCAGTCTGGGCGATATCGTGCTGCAACTCGATCGCGAGAAAGCGCCCAAGACCGTCGACAACTTTCTCGGCTACGTGAAGAACGGTCACTACAAGGGCACGGTCTTTCACCGAGTGATTCCCACCTTCATGATCCAGGGCGGTGGCATGGACAAGGACATGGTCGAGAAGAAGACGGCTGCGCCGATCGCCCTGGAGAACAAGGGCGGCTTGCGCAACGCCCGCGGGACGGTCGCAATGGCCCGCACGAACGAGCCCAATTCCGCGACCGCGCAGTTCTTCATCAACGTGCAGGACAACGTTTTCCTCGACCCCGCCAACGCGCGCGACGGCAACGGCTACGCGGTGTTCGGCAAGGTGATCGACGGCATGGACGTCGTCGACAAGATCCGCGCCGTGCCGACCACCACCACCGGCGGCCACCAGGACGTGCCGGTCGATCCGGTGATCATCAAGTCAGCCACGCTGGAGAAATGACATGACAAGATTCGTTGAACTGCACACCAACCACGGCATGATCCGCGCCGAACTCGACGACACCAAGGCGCCCAAGTCGGTCGAGAACTTTTTCGCTTACGTGGCCGACGGTCACTACGACGGCACGGTGTTTCACCGCGTCATCAAGGGCTTCATGGTGCAGGGTGGCGGTTTCGCGCCGGGCATGACGCAAAAGCCGGCCAAGGCGCCGATCGCCAACGAAGCCAACAACGGCTTGAAGAACCTCAAGTACTCGCTGGCCATGGCGCGCACCAACGCGCCGCACTCGGCCAGCGCGCAGTTCTTCATCAACGCCGCCGACAACGGCTTTCTCGACCACAAGTCCGAGAGCCCGCAGGGCTGGGGCTACGCGGTGTTCGGCAAGGTGGTCGAGGGCACCGAGGTCGTCGATGCGATCGAGCGCTCCAAGACCGGCCACCGCGGCGGCTTCGACGACGTGCCGCTCGAAGACGTGGTGATCGAGCGTGCGGTCGAGGTCACCGGCTGAGGCGCGCACCACCGCAAATCACGAGCGCACGGTGACCGCAAGCCAAGCTTGGCACGGAGCGGGCCCGCCACTGCCGCAGTTCTGGGAGTTTGCGGCTCCTCCGGCATGGCTCAGCATCGACTTCATCTCCGATCTGCACCTGCAGGCCAGTCAACCCCGCACGACGCAGGCCCTGGCTGCGCATTTGCTCCACACCTCGGCCGATGCAGTCTTCATCCTCGGAGATCTGTTCGAGACCTGGGTCGGTGACGACGCGCGACACGACGCCTTCGAGGCGAGCATTGCCGACATGCTGAAGGACGCCTCGGCGCGGCGCAGCCTTGCTTTCATGGCCGGCAACCGCGACTTCCTGCTCGGTGGGAGTTTTCTGCAGGAATGCGGCGTGATGGCCCTGCCCGACCCGACCGTGCTCGTGGCCTTCGGCAAGCGACTGCTGCTGACACACGGCGACGCGCTGTGTCTGGGCGACACCGCCTACCAGCGCTTTCGCGGCGAAGTTCGCACGGAGCAATGGCGGCGATCCTTTCTGAAGCGGCCGCTCACGGAGCGTCGCGCCTTGGCCGCTCGCATGCGCGAGGGCAGCGCCGAGCACCAGCGTGCTCAGCCGGCGCAAAGCGGGGCCGACGTCGACCCTGCGGCCGCCGTGCAATGGATGCACGAGGCGGCCACGCGGCTCCTCGTGCATGGCCACACTCATCGTCCCGCCACCGAGGAGATCGCGCCGGGCTTTACGCGCCTGGTGCTCACCGATTGGGAACTCGACCGCACGCCGGCGCGCTGCGGTGTGCTGCGCCTGAGCGAGCGCGGCCTCGAGCGTGTCGCCCCCGCAGGCCCGGCGCCGGCCGCTTGACCGTGAT
>NZ_JACDCU010000125.1 GCF_013817365.1 Methylibium sp.
GCAGCGGCCGGGCCTGCCAGCCGGCTTCACACGCGGCCAAGCCGGTGCGATGCGGGCCCTGCGGGCTCAGCGCCGGAAAGTAGCGGGCCTGCGGTGGCGCCCTGCCGCACTCGTGGCGCCAGTGGGTCAGAAACTGGTCCTGCAGCAGCGCCACGGCCGGCCCCTCGATGCGCAGGCAACTGCCGGCGCCGGGCGAGCGCGGGGGTGCCAAGCCGCCGAGGAAGGCGACGTGCCCGTCCACGACGATCAGACTCAGACTGCGTTGCGTGTGGCGCTGGGCCGTGCGGCCCAGCCAGGTTTGCGCTCGCGCCAGCCAGCGCGACGCGCAAACGTTGATGCCTGCCTGCCGCAGCAGCGTGGCATCGCGCGCCGCGCCGGACCGCGATCCGTCGAGCAGCAGGTTCACGCGCACGCCGGCACCGGCCCGGGCGATGAGCCTGCGCGCCAGCGAGGCGGCCACGGCCGGAGCGATGAAGGCCGGGCTTTCCAGATTGATGTGCTCGCGGGCGCGGTCGATCGCTTCGAACAGCGCCGCCCAGGCCGACTCCCCACCGCGCAGCAACTCGACGCGATTGCCGCTGACCAGCGGCTGGCCGAGGCTGCGTGTCAATGCGTGAGCCAGCGCATAACGGGGCGGCGAAACGACGATCCCACTGCCCGCAACGGGTGGCTCCTTCGGCTCTAAAGGCCCGGTGCGCACGCCGCGCGCCAACGGCAGCCGTCGAACCTGGGCGCTGCGCCCGGCGGGGTGGGGCCCGCGGGTCATCGACGTTGCATGGGAAGCCGGGTGAGGGCCCGTCTCCTGAGTCACGCGGATCCTTTTTTTGCAGCATCAAAGTCGGTGATTGCTGCGCAGCGGCCGGGCGGTGTTGCCACCGCCCGGCACGTGGCGGCAGCAGCCCGGAGCAGCAGCCGGCGTGCCCATGCGACGACAGGGGACCGGGAAGAAGCGGGTCGTCGTGGCTGATGCAGTGGCCCGCCCTGTGATCAAGTCCAAGGCATGCACGAGTCGCGGCACGTCGATTGCTTGACCGCCCGCAGTCGTTCTGCACCAGCCGCTGTGGCTGTGCGCGGCCTTTGTATGCAAGGATGCCGCATGAAAGAACGAGCCTGCCCGTCGCAACGATGAGCGCGACCCCCACCCGGAGTTCGGAGCAGGCTGCTGCCCTTCAAGACACTTCCGTCTCGGCTTCGCCACCCTTCGCGCCCATGCTGGTCGGCGAGCCGGGGCCGGCATTGGAATCGGTTCGTCCATCCCTCGCCGCGCCCCCCGTCGCTTCCACCCCGCGAGCACCTTCGCGCACCGGCCGCATTGCGGTCGCGCTGGTTGTCACCGTGCTGGCTGCCCTGGCCCAGTGGGGGCTGACGAGCCGGCTGGGCATGCCGATGGCTTTCGTGCCGGCCTACCCGGCCGTGATGGTGGCCGCCTGGTACGGCGGCTGGTGGGCCGGGGCGCTGGTGACCGGCGTGCTGGCGCTGCTGCTGCCGGTGCTGGCCGGCGCAGCGTGGAACGAGCCCACGCTGGTGGCGGTCGGGCTGATCCTCGGGTTCGGCCTGCTCAATGCGGCGCTGGCGCAGTCGCTGCGCCGTGCGCGCGAGCGTTCGCAGGAGCGCGCCGAGGCGCTGTCGCTTTCGCAGCAGCGCCTGTCGGGGGCGCTCCGATCGACCGGCGTGATGCTGCTCGAATTCGACCCTGCATTGCGCTGCACGTGGCTCTACAACCCGCCGCCGGGCGTCGATGAGGCGGCGCTGCTCGGCCATCCGGCCGAGGCGCTGTGCGCGCCCGCCGATGCCCTGCGCCTGCGCGCGGCGCTCGGCCAGGTGCTCGACAGCGGCGAGCCGCAGCGCATCGACGTGGCGCTGCCGCCCGGCGCGCCGGGCGAAGAGGCGCGGTGTTACGAACACTGCATCGTTGCGCTGCGCGACGCAGCGGGGCGCACCGTCGGCCTGCGCAGCGCCGTCAGCGACGTGAGCGCCTTGCGCTCCCAGCAGGCACGCGAGGCCGAGGTGCAGGCCTTGTTCCGCGCGGCACAGGAACGCTCGCCGGACGCTTTCGAGCTGCTGCGCGCCGTGCGCGAAGGCGGCGGCAAGGAGGGGCGCATCGTCGACTTCGTATGGGAGTACGCAAACCCCGCGGCAGCCACGCTGCTAGGCCGCAACGCCGAAGCGCTCGTCGGCCAGCCGTTGCTCGGCGAGCGGGCCGACCGCTTCCAACGCGCGCGCTTCACCCACTGGTGCGAGGTCCTGTCCGCCGGCGAGCCGCGGCGCGGCGAGTTCCGGCGCGACGAACACGGCCGCAGCACCTGCAGCTACCAGACGCTCGTGCTGCCCCTGGGCGAGCGCCTGGCCGTCATGACGGTCGACGCCACCGTGCCGACGCGCCACCTGGAGGCCGAGCGCGAGCAAAGCGCCGCCCTTCAGCGTGCCGCCACGCTCAAGGACGACTTCCTCGCTCACCTGAGCCACGAGCTGCGCACGCCGCTCAATGCCATCACCGGCTGGGCCCACCTGCTCACTCGCGTGGGCGCCGACCCGGCGCTGCTGCAGCGCGCGGCCGAGGCGATCGGCCGCAATGCGCATGCGCAGGCGGTGCTCGTCGATGCGCTGCTCGACATGAACCGCGTGGTCAGCGGCAGCCTGCGGCTCGAGCGCCAGCCCTGCGACCTGAGCGCGGCGCTGCAGCGCGCGCTGGCCACCGCGGCGCCGCTCGCGCAGGCCAAGTGGATTCGCCTGCACACCGAGGACATCGCCACCGGCGTGCCCTGCAACGGCGACTCGGCCCGACTCGAACAGGTGTTCGGCAACCTGCTCAGCAATGCCGTCAAGTTCACGCCGCTGGGCGGCGACGTGTGGGTCGTGCTAGAGCGGGTGGACGGCAACACGGCGCTGATCGAGATCCGCGACAGCGGCGAGGGCGTGGCGCCTGCGGTGCTGCCGCACTTCTTCGACCGCCTCCAGCAGCGCGCTTCCGGCACGCGTTCGCATGCCGGGCTGGGCCTGGGGTTGACGATGGTCAAGAGCCTCGTCGAGCTGCACGGCGGGCGCGCCTCCGTGCACAGCGACGGGCCCGGCCTGGGCACGACGGTGCGCGTGCACCTGCCGACCCTCGAGCAGCCCGATGCGCAGTCCGGTGAAGCGCCGGCCCGGCCAGCGGCCACCGACGCGGCCACGGCCGCGGCCGTGAGTTCCGTCAACGGCAGCGCGACGGGCGCGCAGGACCTGGCAGCGCCCCATGCGGCGCCGCTGACTTTCCGGCGCATCCTCGTGCTCGAGGACGAGGCCGATTCGCTGGAGGTGCTGTCGGTGCTGCTGCGCCAGCAGGGCGCCGTGGTGCGCGCCTTCGACAACGCCGAGCAGGCGCTCACCGCGGCCGAACACGGCAGCTTCGATCTGGTCATCAGCGATCTGGGCATGCCCGGCATGAACGGGCTGGAATTCATGCGCCGGCTGCAGCGCCGGCCGCTGCCGGTCAAGGCGATTGCATTGACCGCCTATGCCGGCGAGACCGAGCGCGCCGAGGCCCTCAAGGCCGGCTACACGCGCGTGGAAACCAAGCCGATCTCGCCGCCGCACTTCCTGGCGGTGGTGCTGGCCGAGGTGGGGGCGCCGGCGGCCGGCTGATTGCGGTCCGCTCAGGCGCCTCAGGGCTGCGCCGGAGGGCTCGGCGGATCGGTTCGGTGATCGGTCGTGGACGGAGCACCGGCGGCCATGCGCTGCGCGAGGCTGTCGGACACCCCGGTGCTGCCCATCCGATGCCCCACGCCGTCCGACACCTCGTAGGTGCGGCGCCGCTTGCGCAGGAGCGAGCGCAGCGACGGCGGCGCAGCCTTGTTGCCTTCGAGGTAGACACCGAGCAGGCGCAGCCGGCGGTTGCGCTTGCACACGGTGCGGATGCCCACGAGGATCGGCACCGCGATGATGGCGCCGGCGATGCCCCACATGAAGCCCCAGAACATCACCGACAAAAACACCGCGAGCGGGCTCAGTGAAAGCCGGCGGCCGACGAACCAGGGCGTGATCAGGTTGGCCTCGATCGCGTGGATCAGCAGGAAAGCGGCCGCGGGGGCCACCATCAGGTCCGCGGTGGGGAAAGACAGGATGCCGGCGACCAGCAGCACGCCGGTGATCATCAGCGGCCCGATGTAGGGAATGAAGTTGAGCACGCCGGCCACCGTGCCCCACAGCACGGGACTGGGCAGGTCCAGCGCCATCATCGCGCCGGTGGTGACGAGGCCGACGCAGAAATTGATGACGGCCAGCGCGGCCAGGTAGTGGCCGATCTCGCGCTGTGCGCTGCGCACGCCGCCGAGCACCAGCGCGCGCGTGCGTCGCCGCGGAATCGCCTCGACCGTGCGCGAGAGCATCCAGTGTTCCGACGCGAGCAGAAAGTACAGCAGGATGACCACCGCTGCCGCAGAGATGCCGACCGTGACGCTTTTCCCGAGCACGGCGCCGGTGAGCTCGACGCTCTCAGCGGCGATCTTGTCCTTGAGCGGATCGGGTGGTGGCTCCGGTGGCGCGGCGCTTGCCGCCGCCCGCGCTTCGAGGCGCGAAAGCGTCGCTGGCGGCTGCCTGGGCTCCGGGGTCGGCTTGGGCGGCAGCGCGAGCAGCGGGATGGTGGAGCGCAGCCGATCGAACTGGTCGATCACCTGCTGCAGCGTGGTGGGCGCCCGCTCCAGCCACGACGCGGCCGGATTGACGAGCATGCTGCCGAGCAGCCCCGCGCCGCCCAGCAAGGCCAGCACCAGCAGGCCGGCGCCGGCCACTTCGGGGATGCCGCGGCGGCGCATCAGGCGCACGGGCGTGGCCAGCACGAAGGTCAGCACGATCGCGACGACGATGGGCAACAGCAGCGGCTGGCCAAGCTTGATGAAGAAGACCAGCGCAATCCAGAACAGCCCTTTGCCGACCCAGTTGGGCGGCGTGGGCAGCGGCGACGAGTCGGGCAGGCTCACCGGCGCACCGCGCAGGCAAGCGCACGTTCGCGCCGATCAATGACACGACGGAATGGCACCACAGGCCTCGCGATCACTTTTTTGGAGAAGGGGAATCTTGCAGCTTACATGCCATCGCGGCCTCGCGACTTCCGCGATCTTCGGCGGCGCAACGGCACCGTCGTGCAAAGCGTTTCGGTAGGAATTGCCGTAAGCGCCGGCGTCGTCGCTTGCATTCAGGTCGATCCGGCGGCGGGCAGAGCGGGCTGAACACCCGCTTTTCCCGCCGTTTTGGGCACCGCGAGAAACCCGCAAGCACAAAAGAAAAAGCCACCGGCAAATCGCTTTGCGGGTGGCCGAGGCCTTCTCTTTCCGCCGGGGCGAACCGGCGACTCGCGCAGCTTCACTCTCCTGGGGTTCGTGAAGCTGCGCAATGCTTCAGTTCGCGGGGCGAACGATGATGTCGTTGCGAACACCCTTCACCTCGGGCGTGCTGCGGGCGATCTCTGCAGCGCGCGCCTTCTCGGCCGCAGTGGTGGCGAAGCCGGAAAGTTGAACCATGCCGTTGACCGAACCGACGTCGATGCGCATCGCGCTGACCTTGTCGTCTTTCGCGAAGTTGGCCTTGACGCGCGTGGCGATGGTCTTGTCGTCGATGTACTCGCCGACGCTGCTCTGACCGCTGGTGACCGCGCAGCCGCTCATGGCGAGGCCGCCGAGGCCGATCACGAGAGCGCATGCGTAAAGGGTCTTGTTCATGTTGAGTTCTCCAGGTTTGACGAAGCGAGAGCGGAAGCCACCATGGCCGGAACCGCTCGCGATCCTTCCGAAAGCAATTGACGGGCCCGGTTTTGCCCGCTCTTGCGTTTCGGGTATGGAGATTGCCAACGACTGTCGGCTGCGAACTGTGCTCCGGTGAGCGCGGGCGCGCACCTCATTCATCGAAGAAAGACATCATGGCCACGCGCAAACCCAAGTCCCCCCTGCCCGCATCCGCGTCCTCAACCAATCCGGCGTCTGCACCGTCAACAGCGGCGCGCCGGCCGGCTTCGGGTCCGCCGGCCGCCCCGACAGATGTTGTCGGCTCCATGCTCGCCACGGTGTCCGGCCCTTCGAGCGCCGGTCTGGCTGCCGGCGACGAACAGAAGTTCGAGACCGAGCCGCAGCGGCGCCTGGCCAGCCAGAAGCTCGGCGCCGATGCGATGGGCATGGCGCTGCCCGACAACCCGCTCAAGGCCGTCGATTACGGCCATGAAAGCGCGCTCGCACCGAAGACCGGCGCATCGACCACACCGCCCAATGAGATCGACACGGCCAGCACCGTGACCGAGGACACCGCGTCCGGGAAGGTCGGCGACGGCGTCCCGAAGGCCGGCTACAACCCGGCGGCCGAATCGCTCGATCGCGTGCGCGTGGACTCCGGCGGCCAGACGCTGACCACCAGCCTGGGCGTGAAGATCGCGGACAACCAGAACTCCCTCAAAGCCGGCCTGCGCGGGCCTGTGTTGCTGGAAGATTTCGTCCTGCGCGACAAGATCACTCACTTCGACCACGAGCGCATTCCCGAGCGCGTGGTGCATGCGCGGGGATCAGCCGCGCACGGCTACTTCGAGTGCTATCAGCCGCTGACCGATATCACCAAGGCGGCGCCCTTCACCGAGGCCGGCAAGCGCACGCCGGTCTTCGTGCGCTTTTCCACCGTGCTGGGCGAACGCGGCGCGGCCGACCTCACGCGAGACGTGCGTGGCTTCGCGGTCAAGCTCTACACCGACGAAGGCAACTGGGACCTGGTCGGCAACAACATCCCGATCTTCTTCATCCAGGATGCGATGAAGTTCCCCGACCTCGTGCATGCCGCCAAGCCCGAGCCGCACAACCAGATGCCACAGGGCGCCAGCGCGCACGACACCTTCTGGGACTTCGCGGGCCTGTCGCCCGAGATCACGCACATGCTGATGTGGGCCATGAGCGACCGCGCCATCCCGCGCAGCTACCGCATGATGCAGGGCTTCGGCGTGCATACATTCCGGCTCGTCAATGCGGCCGGCGAATCGGTGTTCTGCAAGTTCCACTGGACGCCCACCGCGGGCACGCACTCGGTTACCTGGGACGAGGCCGTCAAGATCAACGGCGCCGACTCCGACTTCCACCGCCGTGACCTCTGGGAAGCCATCGAGGCAGGCGTGTACCCCGAATGGGAACTGGCGCTGCAGGTCTTCACGGAGGAGCAGGCGGAAAGCTTCACCTTCGACGTGCTCGACTGCACGAAGATCGTGCCCGAGGAACTGGTGCCGCTGCGCCCGGTCGGGCGCATGGTGCTCAACCGCAACCCCGACAATTTCTTCGCCGAGACCGAACAGGTGGCCTTTTGTACTCAGCACGTCGTGCCCGGCATCGACTTCACCAACGACCCAATGCTGCTGGGGCGCAACTTCAGCTATCACGACACGCAGCTCTCGCGCCTGGGCGGGCCCAACTTCAACCAGATCCCGATCAACGCGCCGGTCGTGGAGGTGCACAACAACCAGCGCGACGGCTTCCAGCGCCAGGCCATCCCGCGCGGTCGCGTGGCCTACGAGCCCAACTCGCTGGCCGGCGGCTGCCCGTTTCAGGCCGGCGTGACGACGGGCTTCGTGCCGTTTCCGCAGCCGATTCCCGACGCACAAAAGCTGCGTGGCAAGCCCGAGAAGTTCGCTGATCACTACACGCAGGCCACGCTCTTCTGGCGCAGCCAGACGGCCGTGGAGCAGCAGCACATCATCGCGGCATTCCGCTTCGAGCTGACGCGCGTGCAGACGCCGGCGATCCGCGAGCGCATTCTTTCGCTGCTGGTGAACGTGGACGAGAACCTGGCGCTCGGCGTGGCAGACGGCTTGGGCATGGCACTGCCGGCAGGCCAACAGCGCGCGTTGCCGAATCCGCCCAAGCCCGAGGTCGAGTCGTCCGCGGGCCTGTCGCTCTTCGCGCGGCCCGGCGACGGCAGCATCGGGGCGCGCCGCGTGGCGCTGCTGGTGTGCGATGGCGTCGATGCGCTGAGCCTTCGCGCCGCACACACGGCACTCGCGCAGGCCGGCGCCGCGCCGCGCTTCCTGGGCGCGCGGCTCGGCCAGGTCATGGCGGCGTCGGGCGAACCCATTCACGTGGAGGCGACGCTCGAATCGATGCCCTCGGTGCTGTGGGACGCCGTGGTGCTGCCCGACGGCGACGCTGCGCAGGCGGCGCTTGCCGGCCTGGGCATGGCGGTGGAATTCGTCAAGGACCAGTATCGCCATTGCAAGCCGATGCTGGTGCTCGGTAGCGCCACCACCTTGCTCGAAGCAGCGAACGCTTCGGCGCAGTTGCCCGACGGCAGCGCCGACCCCGGCATCGTCGTCGCACCGCCGGTCGAGCCCGATGCCGCAGAGCCGCTGGGCGGCGTGACGAGCGCCATTCAGGCGTTCATCGGGGCGCTGGGCAAGCACCGCCACTTCGAACGCGAGGTCGATCCGCCGCCGGTGTGAGCGTCCGCGGGGCGGATCGATGCGTTCGCATCAGGCCTCCTGCAGAGCAGGGGGCCTGTCGTGCGGATGTTCCTCGACTAAGGGTTGTCATTCATCGACCGGCGCTCGCGCTTGCGCATCTTGTCGTATCGCGCCATCAGGGGTGTGACGGAAATGCCGTGCGCGACGATCGAGGCCACCACGGCCGATAGCGTCAATGCGACCAGCGTCCGCGCGACGGTCGGATCGAGGCCGTGCGTCATGGCATAGCCCAGGTAATACAGCGAGCCGATACCGCGCACGCCGAACCAGGCGATCAGGCGGCGTTGGGAGCGGTCGGTGGACGTGCCCGCCAGCCCCACCGCGACAGACACCGGGCGGATGACCAGGAACAGCACCGGCACGAACCACCAGGGAACGAGCGACCAGTCGACCATCCACAGCATCACACCCACGAGCACGACCGCCGCGACTTCTCCGATTCGCTCGATCTGCTCTGTGGAGCCGAGCATGGCGTGCGCCATGAAGGCCGGTGCGTGCGCGGGGTGCGTCGCGACATGATCTGCGTCGATCGGCGGTGTCGGGTTCGTCAGCGACTGCTCGACGACGGCCTCGGGCTTTGGTGCGGGAGCGTCCGATTCGCCGCGGCTCGCGCGGGTCTCCCTGCGTTCGACCCGGCGCAGCGCAACACCAGCCGCAAAGACCGCAAGGAATCCGTAGGTCGTCGCCGACAGCGCCACGCCGTACGACAAGGCGATGAGCCCCAATGCGAGGAAGTCGTCGTAACCGACCGCCTGCTGGTGTCGCAAGCGCAGCCAAAGGACGAGCCGGCCCATCAGCGTGCCCAGCGCCGCACCGATGGCCAGCCCACCCAGGATGGCCCACAGCACATCGACCATGAGCCAGCGCGCGCCCCAGTCTCCCAGCGGGTGCAGACCCAGCAGGCC
>NZ_JACDCU010000126.1 GCF_013817365.1 Methylibium sp.
CGCCAGTCGAATGCCCGTCCCTGAAGGAGCGCTCCATGAGCCGAATCATCTACATCGTTGGTCTGATCGTCGTCGTTGTCGCGGTGCTGTCGTTCTTCGGCCTCAGTTGAGGTGCCGGCGGGCGCAGTCGGTGCATCGGCTCACGCCGGCACGGCGTGTGCGCGGGTGAACACCAGCAACAGGTTGTTGGCCGGCATCGATAGGCGGTCGCGCAGCACCATGCCCGCCGTGCCGGCCGCTTGCGCCACGTCTTTCAGCCGGCGCAGGCCCCAGGCCGGGTCGCGGGCGCGCAGGTCGGCGTCGAAGGCGAGGTTGCTCGGTGCCGTGGGTGCATCGTCGACGAGGTAAGGCCCGTAGATCAGGAGCAAGCCGCCGGGCGCCAGGTTGCGGGCGGCGCCGGTCATGAGACCGAGACACGCCGCCCACGGCGCGATGTGCAGCAGGTTGGCGCAGAACATCGCTGTCCAGCCCGGGTTTACAGGCCATTGCGCTGCCGTTACGTCCAGTTGCAGCGGGGCCCGCAAGTTGGGCAGTCGCGAATGCGCCGACCACGCGGCGATCGAGGCGAGGGCGCCGGGGTCGGGATCGCTCGGCTGCCACGACCAGCCGGGCAGGCCGGCGGCGAAATGCACGGCGTGTTGGCCGGTGCCGCTGGCGATCTCTAGCGCCGAGCCCTGCGGCGGCAGCAATTGCAGCAGCGCTTCGAGGATGGCTTGGCGGTTGCGCTCGGCCGCGGGGCTGTGGCGCAGGGCTTCGTCGGAAGGCATGGGGCTCGGGCCGGGTGGCTGACTGCAGTGGAATGGAAAGCTTATGCGAGTCGGCGGCACCGGCCGCATGCACCCCGCCGTTCTCCTGTTAGGGCCGTTACGATCCCGCTCGGCGCGCCGCGCTGAAAAGTCTTGCCAGGCAAGCGCATCGTGCTGTGCCGGCAAGCGCCGTTTCACACAAGGAAGAATTTCGATGGCCTCCAGCCTGCTCGTGCTGATCGACGACATCGCCACCGTGCTCGACGACGTGGCGGTGCTGACCAAGGTGGCGGCCAAGAAGAGCGCGGGCGTTCTCGGCGACGACTTGGCGCTCAATGCGCAGCAGGTTGCCGGCGTGACGCCCGACCGCGAATTGCCGGTGGTGTGGGCGGTGGCCAAGGGCTCCGCGCTGAACAAGCTCATCCTCGTGCCGGCGGCGCTGGCCATCAGCGCCTTCGCGCCCTGGGCGGTCACGCCGATTCTCATGCTGGGCGGAGCCTTCCTTTGCTACGAAGGCTTCGAAAAGGTGGCGCACCGCTTTCTTCACAGCCCCGAAGAAGACGCCGCCCGGCATGCCCAACGCGTCAACGCACTGGCCGACCCGGCGGTGGACATCGTGCAGGCCGAGAAGGACAAGATCAAGGGCGCCGTACGCACCGACTTCATCCTGTCCGCCGAGATCATTGCGATCACCCTGGCGACCGTCACGGCTGCCTCTTTCACGACCCAGTTGGGCGTGCTGACCACCGTGGCGGTGCTCGTGACGGTGGGGGTGTACGGGCTGGTCGCGGGCATCGTCAAGCTCGACGACATCGGTCTGTACCTGAGCCGCCGGCCCGGCGAGGGCTTCCTTTCCCGGCTGCAGCGCGCGAGCGGGCGCGGCATCGTCCTGTCCGCGCCCTACATGATGAAGACGCTCTCGGTCGTGGGGACTGCCGCGATGTTCCTGGTGGGCGGCGGCATCATCACCCATGGCATCCCTGCGCTGAATCTGTGGATCGAGGCGCTTGCCGCGCAGGCGGCCACATGGCCGGGTGTCGGTGGCGTGCTGTCGGCGGTGCTGCCGACACTGCTCGATGGCATCGTCGGCATCTTGCTGGGCGCGCTGGTGCTGGCGGTGGTGACCGGCGTCAAGCGGATCGTCGGCGGCGGGGAGAAGAAGCCGCAGCTTTCCTGAACGGCAGGGTTATCCGGCGCGAGCCGGCGCACCCTCGTCCGCGGCATCGCGTCGGCACTGCGCCTGCAGGGACGCCCAGCCTTCTGAACCCAGTGCGCGCAAGCTCACGAGGTTTGCCTCGTAGATAGCCGAAGCATCGGGAAAAGCGGCGACCGCGCGATCGACGCTCGCCTCGCGCAAGAGGTGCAGCGTCGGGTAGGGCGAGCGGTTGGTCGCGTTGGTCACGTCCTGCGCCGTCGTGCCGGCAAAGCGGTAGTGCGGATGAAAGCTCGCCACTTGCAGCACGCCTTCGAGGTTCAGCTCGGAAAGCGCCGCGTCGGCCACCTGCAAGAAGTCGTTGTAGTCGGTGAAGTCGCCGAGCACTCTTGGATGAATCAGGAGGGTCGTGTCGATGCGCGCCGGATCGGCGGCGACCAGCGCGTGCATTTCGGCGACAAGTGCTTCGAGCAGTGCCTCGGCGTCGGGTGCATCGCTCACCGCATAGCGAATCTGCTGCCTGACATGCACCGCTCGCGCGAACGGGCACAGGTTCAGGCCGACGACCGCGCGCTCGACCCAAGCGCGCGTCTCGGCGATCACCCGCCCGGCGTCCGGGGCAAGCGGTACTTTTCGACGTTCCATGCGAGTTGCGAGTTGCCAGGACGACGACGCTGTGCGCGTCAGCGCCCGCCGATGCCAAGCAACTCGATCTCGAAATGCAGCGTCGCGTTCGGCGGGATCAGGCCGCCGCCCGCACCGCGCGGGCCGTAGGCAATGGCCGGCGGGCAGGTCAGCTGTGCCTTGCCGCCAACCTTCATGCGCTGCAGGCCTTCGGTCCAACATGGAATGACGCGACCCAGTCCGAACGAGGCGGGCTCGCGGCGGCTGTACGAACTATCGAACTCTTTGCCGCTGGGCAGCGTGCCGCGGTAGTGGACGCGCACCACGTCGCTCGGGGCCGGGCTGGCGCCCGAGCCTTCCTTCAGCGAGCGGTAAACCAGTCCGGTGGGCGAGAGGACCACGCTGGCTTCGCTGGCGGCATTGGCGGCGGCGTCGGTCTGCGCCCAAGCGGTGGGCGCGGTCAGCAGGGCGATCAAGGCGGCGGGGATCAAGGCTCTCAAGGCGGGCTCCGGAGGTACGAGGACGCCAATGATCGGCCCTCGGCGCAGACCGCGCAAACCTTCGCGCTGTTATCACAACTGCGCCTTGTCGAGAAGCGATGCATGTTGCGACAGGCGACACCGCTTGCTCACAGCCATGCGGTCCGGTGCGCACTAAGGTCGCGGCTCCGTTTGCTCGCCACACCGAAACACGCCCGCCATGCAATCACTTCTTCACTCTCGCCGTTCTTTCCTGTCCTGCCGGATCGCGGCCGCCGTCGCACTCGTCGCCGCTCTGAGCGCCTGCGGCGGCGGGGGATCCGGCACCGCCGACGCCATCGGCAGCGACCCTGCGGAAGAACAAGTCCGGGCCACCGCCGCCGCCGTGGTCACCACGCCGAGCGGGCCGGCCGCCGGTTACTCGGCGGGCCGCTGCCCGGTGCCCACCCCGGCGCAGGCGGTCGATACCTCCAGGCCGACCCGCGTGGTCGGCACCGGCACGCCGGCCAGTTGCACCTCGGACGCGGTGGTCAATGCCGTGGCGCAGGGCGGCATCATCAAGTTCAACTGTGGCGCCAAGCCGGTGACCATCGCGATGAGCCGCACCGCCAAGGTCTTCAACAACAAGCCAGACGTCGTGCTCGACGGCGAAGGCAAGGTGACGCTGAGCGGCGGCGGGCGCGTGCGCGTGCTCTACCAAAACACCTGCGATCCCAAGCAGGTCTGGACCTCGCCGCGCTGCGACATCCAGGACACGCCGCGCCTGACCGTGCAGAACCTCACCTTCGTCGACGGCAACTCGGCCGGACAGAGCTACGGCGAAAGCAGCGTCTACGGCGGCGGTGCGATCTACGTTCGCGGCGGGCGGCTGAAGATCGTCAACAGCCGCTTCTTCCGCAATGAATGCGAAGCCACCGGGCCGGATGTTGGCGGTGGCGCGGTGCGCGTCTTCGGCAACTCGCCGCAGGCGCCGGTGTACGTGACGAAGAGCAGCTTCGGTGGTGCGCCGGGCTATGGGAACAGCTGCTCCAACGGCGGCGGCCTCAGCGGACTGCACGCCTCGTTCAGCATCCACAACAGCCTGTTCAGCCACAACCGGGCGATCGGCTACGGCGCCAACCCCAAGCGCTCGGGCACGCCCGGTGGCGGCAGTGGCGGGGCGATCTACCAGGACGGCAACACCATCCGGCTCGGGATGTGTGGCAACCACCTGCGCAACAACACCCACAACGAGGGCGGCGGCGCGATGTTCTTCGTGAGCAACAACCGGACCGGCACCATGTCGATCACCGACTCGCTGATCGAAGCCCATCTCAAGGGCCGTTTCGAGACGGCCGGGCTGCCGGGCATCTTCATACTCGCGAAAACCGGGCAGCCTGTGATCGTGCGGTCGACGCTGCGGCGCTGAAGCGGGGACTTGCGCGTACGACTCGTCCTTGCGTGCGCAGCAGGGTCGTGCTTTTGTCCGGCGCAACCTGCAGGGCGGCCAGATGCATGGGCATGACAGACTCCGCTCGCCGCGCCTCGCCGGCGGCTGAACGGCGGTGTCATGACTCTCCTGCTCGCGCCCATGGAAGGGCTGCTCGACTTCACCTTGCGCGACATCCTCACGCGCGCCGGCGGCATCGACCGCTGCGTGTCGGAGTTCATCCGAGTCACCGGCACGCTGCTGCCAGAGCGGGTGTTCACGCGCATCGTGCCAGAGCTGCTGAACGGCGGGCGCACTCGGGTCGGCGTGCCGGTGCATGCGCAGCTGCTCGGCTCCGACCCGGTCTGCCTTGCCGAGAATGCGGCGCGTCTGGCGGCGCTCGGCCCGGCCGGCATCGACCTGAATTTCGGCTGCCCCGCCAAAGTGGTGAACCGCCACGGCGGCGGCGCGGCGCTGCTGCAGGACCCGGAACTGCTCGGGCGCATCGTCGCCGCGGTGCGCCACGCCGTGCCGGCGCCCCTGCCGGTCTCGGCCAAGATGCGGCTGGGTTTCGACGACGATGCGCGCGCCGTCGAATGCGCGCAGGCCATCGCCGGCGGTGGCGCCGGCGAGCTGGTCGTGCATGCGCGCACCAGGGCCCATGGCTATCGGCCGCCGGCTTACTGGGAGCGCATTGCCGACATCCGCTGTGCCATCGACATTCCGGTCATCGCCAACGGCGAAATCTGGACGGTGGACGATGCCCTGCGCTGCCGTGCCGTGTCGGGCTGCCATGCGCTGATGCTCGGCCGCGGTGCGGTGGCCGATCCGGGTCTGGCGCTGGCCATCGCCGCACAGGGCCGAGGCGAAGGCGCCGGCGCGCCGGGCGGCTTGGCCTGGCCGGCGGTGCTGCCGCTGCTGCGCGAGTTCTGGGCGCTCGTGGCTGTTCACATCGCGCTGCCGCGCCACCGCGCGGGGCGGCTCAAGCAGTGGCTCCACTACCTGCGCCGCCGCTACCCGGAGGCCGAACTCGCCTACGCCGCGGTGCGCACGCTCGAGGACCCGCAGGTGCTCAGCCAGCGGCTGTTCGGCCCGGATGCAGCCCGGGCCTGACTGCCCTTGCCCACCGTTGCGGCGGGGCCTCGGACGACCCCACGAATGTGCGGCGCAACGGCTTGACAAATAGTCGTTGATCGATGCGCGCGAGTCGATTACGCTCGCGCTGCCAAAAATTAACGCTTTCGCAATCGGAGCAGCAACTGGGCGGCTCTCGGCAGCAAGGCAAAAGGGAGAGTCGCTTGGGAGATGCCTTTGTGAGGCAGGGAGACCTGCAGGACATCAACAGCTACCCCGAATGGGCGCAGGAGATGGTGGCCGCCTGTGCACCGTCTCGTGAACGGGTGACCTCGCACGAGCTGTTTCACCGCATGCGAGAGGCCAGGCTCGATGAGGCGCAAACGCACTCCTTCCTGGTCAGCGGCTGGCCGGTGGTGGAGCAGTTTCCCCAGTACATGGCGCTCAACCTGCTCAAGGTCCAGTACGGCCGCACTCGCGGTCACGATCTGGCCCGGCGCTTTTTGATCCGCAACATCCGCGTCGAGCAAAACCACGTCGATCACTGGATCGAGTGGTCCGCCGCCAGCGGCGTGAACCGCGAGGAGCTGTTCGAAGGCAAGGTGCCGCTCGAGACCCACGCCCTCGGTCACTGGTGCTGGCACACCTGCGAGCGCGACGCGCTGGCCGCCGCCATGGCCGCCACCAACTACGCGATCGAGGGTGCTACCGGCGATTGGTCGGCTTTCGTGTGCTCGTCCGACGTGTACGAGAACAGCTTCGAGCCGGACGCGCGCGCCAAGGCCATGAAGTGGCTCAAGCTGCACGCCCGCTACGACGACTCGCACCCGTGGGAAGCGCTGGAGATCGTCTGCGCAATCATGGGCACCGACCCCACGCAGCGCGGCGCGGCGCTGATCCGCAACAACGTGCTCAAGAGCTACGAGTACATGCGCCTCACGCTCGACCACGTGCTGAGCGTGCGCCACGCCGGCGCGCGGCCCGACAGGTCGGTGGTGCTCATGCCTGCGCTCAAGCGCGCCTGAAGCCTCTGGAGGAAGAACCCGCACCGCCGGCCGAGCGCACGCTAGGCCGGCGGTCGCGCTTCAGGGCTGCCTGGGCTTGCTGCCGACCTTGAGATTGCGCTCTCGCCACAGGTCGGCGTTCTTGATGCCCAGCCGTTCGGGGTCGAATACCGGATCGACGCCGGCCTTCTTCTGCGCCTCATAGTCCTTCAGTGCCAGCAAGGCGGGCTTTTGGATGATGAGGATGGCGATGATGTTGAGCCAAGCCATCAGGCCTACGCCGATGTCGCCCAGGTCCCACGCCACGCCGGCGCTGCGCACCGAGCCGTAGATCACCGCCGCGATCACCATGAACTTGAGCACCAGCAGCATCCACGGACGGTGGATCTTGCGGTTGATGTAGGCGATGTTCGTCTCCGCCATGTAGTAGTAGGCGACGATGGTGGTGAAGGCGAAGAACATCAGCGCCAGCGCCACGAAGCTCGCGCCGAAGCCCGGTAGCACCGCCTCGACCGCGGCCTGGGTATAGCCGGGGCCTGTCTCCATGCCGGGCAGGTTGTTCACCAGCATCGTCTTGTCGGGCCCCTGTACGTTGTATTTGCCGGTCGACAGGATCATGAAGGCGGTAGCCGAACACACGAGCAGCGTGTCGACGTACACGGAGAACGCCTGCACATAGCCCTGCTTGGCCGGGTGCGACACCTCCGCCGCGGCAGCCGGGTGCGGGCCGGTGCCCTGGCCGGCCTCGTTTGAATAGACGCCGCGCTTCACGCCCCACTCGACCGCCAGGCCGAGCACCGCGCCGAAACCGGCCTCCAGGCCGAAGGCGCTCTTGAAGATGAGCGCGATCATGCTCGGCACCTGATCGATGTTGATGATGGTGATCACCAGCGCCACCAGGACGTAGGCCAGCGCCATGAACGGCACCACCACCCCGGCGAAGGCGGCGATGCGCTTGACCCCGCCGAAGATGATGAAGCCGAGCAGCACCACCATGCATGCGGCGCTCACCGCCGGAGGGACGCCCCAGGCGTTGTTCACTGCGGTGGCGATGCTGTTGGCCTGCACGCCGGGCAGCAGCAGGCCGGTAGCGATGGCCGTGACGAGCGCGAAGACCCAGGCGTACCAGCGCACGCCCATGCACTTCTCGATGTAGTAGGCCGGGCCGCCGCGGTACTGGCCGCTGTCGTCGGTTTCTTTGTAAATCTGCGCCAGCGTCGATTCGACGTAGGCGGTGGAAGCGCCGAGGAAGGCCACCATCCACATCCAGAAGACGGCACCCGGCCCGCCGAAGGTGATGGCCGTGGCCACGCCGGCGATGTTGCCGGTGCCCACCCGGCCCGACAGCGACATGGTGAGCGCCTGGAAGGACGACACGCCCGAGGGCGACTTCTCGCCCTCGAACATGAGCCGGATCATTTCCTTGAAGCCGCGCACCTGCATGAAACGGGTGCGGATCGAGAAGTACAAACCGGCACCAAGGCACAGATAGATGAGTGCCGGGCTCCAGACGATGGCGCTCACGGCGCTGATGAATTCGGTCATGGGTTGTCCTTGTTGAGGCCGAATGCGGCGCGAGCAGCGCCGGTCGAAGTCTTCCGGCGGTGCCCGTGGCGCCGCGAGAAGGGCCGCAGCCTACTGCAAGGGGCGGCGCCGGAACAGGCCACGTTTGTCGGCTCGCGGCAGGGCAGGGCCGGTCAGTGCTGCCGACTCCGACCGCGCTGCGGGGACAAGCGGCGCCGCGCATCATGGCGACATGGATCGTCGTGGTTTTCTCGTTCATGCCGGCGCTGCCGCACTGCTCGCGGGTCCGGCCGCTGCGCAAAGCGCCGTGCCGGTGCGCACTCGCTCCCTTGCGCGCAGCGGCGAGCGCATTCCCGTGGTCGGCATGGGCACGTGGATGACGTTCAATCTGCTCGCCAACGACGCCGAAGCACTCGCGGTGCGAGGCAGGGTGCTCGAGCGCTTTTTCGCCGGCGGCGGCAGCTTGATCGATTCTTCGCCCATGTACGGAAGCGCCGAAGGCGTGCTCGGCCAGTTGCTTCCGGAGGTGCCCGGCGCACAGGCCTTGTTCAGCGCGACCAAGGTCTGGACGCCGCTGGGCCTTTACGGGCCCACGCAAATGGAGCGCTCCTTGGCACTGTGGGGCCTGCAGCGCTGCGACCTGATGCAGATCCACAACCTGCTGAACTGGGAAGCGCACATCAAGACGCTGCGCCAATGGCAGGCCGAGGGCCGCGCGCGCCACATCGGCGTGACCACCTCGCACGGCAACAAGCACGACACCCTGCGCGAGGTGCTTGCCAGGGAGCCGCTCGACACCCTGCAGATCACCTACAACCCGGCCGACCAGCGCGCCGAGCCCCTGATGCAACAGGCCGCCGACCGCGGCATGGCCGTGATCCTCAACCGCCCCTTCGACGGCGGGCGGCTGCTCGACCGGCTGCAGGGCGAACCCTTGCCGGCGTCGCTGGCCGCCGACCTCGGCTGCACCGCCTGGGCGCCGCTGGTACTCAAGTGGGAGCTGGCTCATCCGGCGGTGACTTGCGTCATCCCGGCCACCACGAACCCCGAGCACATGAGCGAGAACCTGCAGGCGCTGCGCGGGCCGCTGCCTGACCGTGGTCAGCGGGAGCTGCTGGGTAGCATCTTTGAGCGAGTGCTGAAGTGAAACGACTGTCTGCTCTCGGCCCTTTGCGGAAGTTCGACGCGCGTTGCTGTTGCTTTGCGGATGTTGTGCGAGAGCAAAGCCGCGGGCGGGCGGCGGGCTTCGCTTCAGTGCGGCGGTCGGCCTGCTACGCAG
>NZ_JACDCU010000496.1 GCF_013817365.1 Methylibium sp.
CTGTTGCCGCCGGTGCCCATCGTCATGGAGGCCGACCCGTCGCGCTTCGAGCAGATCATCGTCAACCTGCTCAACAACGCGATCAAGTACACCGCGCCCGGCGGGCAGGTCTGGATCAAGGCCACCGTCGAAGCGGACGCCGCGGTGATCCGCGTCGAAGACACCGGCCAGGGCATTGCCACCGACATGCTGCCGCGCATCTTCGAGCTCTTCACGCAGGAGTCGCGCACCGCTTCATCGGCCAGCGGTGGCCTGGGCATCGGGTTGGCACTGGTGAAGAGCCTCGTCGCAGCGCACCACGGCATCGTCTCGGTGTACAGCGAAGGCCGCGGCAACGGCAGTGTGTTCACCGTGCGCCTGCCGCTTGTGCAGTCCGCGCCCACGCCTGTTTGACGCCGCCGGCCTGCCGTAGGGCGCCACTGCCTGCCGGCGCCATTCGCTGGGAGGACGCCAGACCTGTCCGACCCGGGCAGGCAGGCCGCTGAGCCCTCGAGGCGCAAAGTTTGACTTCGAGCTTCCCGAGAAACGGCCGCAGTCGGCGCCGTGCGGGTCACGCGGATGACTTGAGTTGAACGAACGCTTCGACGACGGTGCGGCGGCCCAGGCGGCTCTGTTCGGTGGCGGGCAGATGGGCGGGCTCATGCGTGAGTGCGACTGGTCGCGCACGGCGGTCGGCCCGGTGCACACCTGGCCGCAAAGCCTGCGCACCGTCGTGCGCGTGCTGCTCGATTCGCGCTACGCGATGTGGATGGCCTGGGGCCCCGAGCTCAGCTTCTTCTGCAACGATGCCTACCGGCCCACGCTCGGTCTCAAGACCGGCTTCCTCGGCGCGCCAGCGCGCACCGTGTGGGCCGAGATCTGGCCCGAGATCGGCCCCCGCATCGAGCAAGTACTCGACAGCGGCACCGCCACCTGGGACGAAGGCCTGCAGCTCTTCCTGCAGCGCAGCGGCTTCGTCGAGGAGACGTACCACAGCTTTTCCTACAGCCCCGTCTACGACGATGCCGGCCGGGTGGCCGGGATGCTGTGCGTCGTGTCCGAGGTCACCGAGCGCACTATCGCCGAGCGACGGCTGGCGCTGCTGGCCACGCTCGCCAGCGCCACCTTGTCGGCGCAGGATACGGAGCAGGCTTGCGAGCAGGCCGCCGCGTCGCTGGCCGGCGATGCCGAGGATCTGCCCTTCACGTTGCTGTATCTGCTGGACGACGATGCGCCCGTCGCGCGCCTCGTTGCGCAGACCGGCTTGCCTGCCGGAGCGAGCGCCGCCCCCTTGCAGGTGTCGCTGGTGGGAGGCGATGCCGGCGAGCAGGCCGCGGTGGCATCCGGGCGGCAGGGCACTGCAGCGGCGTGGCCCTTGAATGCGGTGGCGCGCACCGGCGCCGCCTGCACGTTGGACGACCTCGCCGAACGTCACCCGGGCCTGGTGGCCGGGCCTTGGCCGGAGCCGATCACGCAGGCGTTGGTGCTGCCGTTCACGCGGCCCGGTGCGAACGAGCGGCCGGCCGGCTTCCTGGTGGCCGGTGTGAGCCCGCTGCTGCCGCTCGATGCCGGCTACCGGCGCTTCCTCGACCTCGTCGCCACCCAGCTCGGCACGCCGTCTCCGATGCGCGCGCCTACGCCGAGGAAAAGCGGCGCGTGCAGGCCCTGGCCGAACTCGACCGGGCCAAGACCGTGTTCTTCTCCAACGTGAGCCACGAGTTGCGCACGCCGCTCACGCTGATGCTCTCGCCGATCGACGAGTTGCTGGCCGCCGGGCCGGCGGGCGCCGATCCGGCCGAGGCGCACGCACAGTTGCAGCTCGCGCAACGCAACGGCCAGCGGCTGCTGCGGCTGGTCAACACGCTGCTCGATTTCTCGCGCATCGAGGCCGGCCGGCTGCAGGCTCGCTTCGAGCCTTTGGACCTGGCTGCGCTGACCATCGATCTGGCCAGCGTGTTCCGCTCGGCGATGGAGCGCGCCGGGCTCGGTTTCGTCATCGACTGCCCGCCGCTGGCCGAGTCGGTGTTCGTCGATCGCAGCCTGTGGGAAAAGATCGTTCTCAATCTGCTCAGCAACGCCTTCAAGTTCACCTTCGAAGGCGAAGTGCGCGTGACGCTGCGGGCCGATGCCGAGTCGGCCTACCTGAGCGTCAGCGACACCGGCACCGGCATACCGGATGCGGCGCTGCCGCACCTGTTCGAGCGCTTCTACCGGGTCGACGGCGCCCAGGGCCGCAGCATCGAAGGCAGCGGCATCGGCCTGGCCCTCGTGCACGACCTCGTGCGCCTGCACGGCGGCGAGGTGGCGGCGCACAGCCGGACCGGGCAGGGCAGCCGCTTCGCGGTCTCGGTCCCGCTCGGGCATGCGCATCTTCCGCCGGAGCTCGTTGCCGCTGCGGCGCTGCCGCGCGAGAGCGCGCTCGATGCCGACGTCTACATCGACGGTGAGCCGCAGGAAATACGCGACACCGCCTGGGGTTCGCTGGACGCTGCGAGCGGCACGGTCCGGACCGCCACCGCAGCGTCGGCGGCCGCCTCGCTGCTCGAGGCCACGGACGCGGACGATGCCCCGGGCGCGGAGGCAGCCGCGGCCGACACCCGGCCGCTCGTGCTCGTGGCCGACGACAACGCCGACATGCGCGGCTACCTGCGCCGCCTGCTCTCGGCCCACCACCGCGTGATCGTCGCGCCCGATGGCGCCGCGGCGCTGGCGCTGGCGCGCACCGAGCGGCCCGAGCTGGTGCTGAGCGACGTGATGATGCCGCGGCTGAGCGGCTTCGAGCTCCTGCGAGCGTTGCGTGCCGACGCGCGCACCGAGGGCGTGCCGGTGATCCTGCTCTC
>NZ_JACDCU010000127.1 GCF_013817365.1 Methylibium sp.
GTCTGGCCGCTGAGGATGCGGCCGGAGGCATCGGTCACGGTCCCGGAGATGATCACCGGCAGGCGCTCGCCGGTCAGCTCGAACAGCTCGTCGATCGCGAAGATCGCGGCCTTTGCGTTGAGGGTGTCGAAGATGGTCTCGACCAGGAACAGGTCAGCGCCGCCGTCGAGCAAGGCCTGGGCTTGTTCCAGATAAGCCTGGCGCAGCGCCTCGAAGCTGACGTTGCGTGCCGCGGGGTCATTGACGTCGGGGCTGATGCTCGCGGTGCGCGGCGTCGGGCCCAGGGCGCCGGCCACGAATCGCGGCTTGTCGGGCGTGCTGAACTTGTCGCAGGCCGCGCGGGCCAGTTGCGCCGCGACGAGGTTCATCTCGCCGGCCACCGCTCCCAGGCCGTAGTCGTCCTGTGCGATCGAGGTCGCCCCGAAGGTGTTGGTCTCGATGATGTCGGCGCCGGCCGCGAGATAGCCCTCGTGGATCTCGGTGATGACGTCCGGCCGCGTGAACTGCAGCAGCTCGTTGTTGCCCTTCAGATCCTTCGGGTGGTCCTTGAAGCGCTCGCCGCGGTAATCGGCCTCGCCGAGCTTGTAGCGCTGGATCATGGTGCCCATGGCACCGTCGAGGATCAGGATCCGCTGCGCGAGCAGCTCGGGCAGCGCCTGGGCGCGGGTGTACGGGCGGTTGTGGGTCGGCTGGCTCATGAGGCATTGTAGAAATGCCGCACGTCGTGAGCGGCATGCGGTTGTGTATCCGACCCCGGCCTTCGGACGGGGCTGAGCGCCGACGCCGGAATCAGTGCAACACGACCGGCTGGTGC
Organism: Methylibium sp.; assembly: GCF_013817365.1. Classification (GTDB taxonomy): domain Bacteria; phylum Pseudomonadota; class Gammaproteobacteria; order Burkholderiales; family Burkholderiaceae_C; genus Methylibium. The sequence goes on from NZ_JACDCU010000127.1 coordinate 815, forward strand.
GCCAGCGTCGTGTAATTCGCCAGAAAGGCATCCATCTCTTCGACACCCGGCGAGGTTTCGATCAGCGCCTCGACGCCGAGCTTGAAATGCTCGGCCAGCGCGCCATCCAGAAACAGTTCCATCCGCGACGATTTGTCGACGATCTCGTAGCCCCCCCGTGCCGGCACCTCGTCTTCCTGCGGCGAGGAATCGTCTTGGCGGGATACAACGAACTGCACAACCGCAAAGTTGTCCGAGTTGTAAAGCATGTGCATGGCGGATCACTCCTTTGGGCCTACATGAGCGTTCCCTGGCAATTTTCAAGCCGGGTCGTGATCCGAAGACCCGATGCGGCCTTCCGGTCGCGGGACGCAGCGCCTGAGGCCGCACCGCGTGGGGTCATGGACCCGCTTGGGTGCGCAGCAGTTCCAGCGCGTCGCCATCGCCGTCGGTCAAACGTGCCCGCACAGGCAGGTGCGAGGCGGCCGGATCGAGCCAGAACTCCGCGCGGGTGTCGCCCGGCTCCTCGGGTTGGCGCAGGAAGCGAAGCGCCCGCACACTGACTTCGCCGGTCCGCAGCGCTTGCGGGCCTTCGTAGCGCAGCGCCCAGAGCTTGGCGTCGCCCCGCGCGCCGACCACCGAAAGCGTCAGTACCGTGCCCACTGTCGGCGGCTCGGACCAAGCATTGGCAATCGCGGCGAGTTGAACCATCACGCTGAGCCGGTCCTGCGTGCCCTTGTGCAGCGGCAGCGCGGGTTTGTCGTTCGAGAAGACGATGCGGCCGGCGTCACGGTCGAAGTCGGCCACGCTTTCGTCGCGGCGCCAGCGCTTGTCGGTGTAGCGGGTCGGCGCCAAGCCGGCGGCGTCGAAGCCGCCGCGGCTGGTCTGCACGATGAGCGTTCCGATGATCGGCACGCTGCCTTCCAGACGCAGCACATAGGTGTCGCCCTCGACGCGCCAGTCGAGCAGGCCGGTGCCGACGATGCCGCTGCGGCTCAGCCGGTAGGTGATGCGAGCCGACGCCGGAACGCGCGTACGGTAGGCCGTCGACGCCTCGGCGCTTGGCTTGGCCGCGGGCCGCTCGCCCGCCAGTGGCGTCTGAGCGAGCCGCGGCGCGGGGTGGCCGGTCGTGAGCGCCGGCTCCAGCGGCGCCGGCGGCGCAGCGCGAATCGCTGTCGCGCACAGCAGCGCGAGCATCATCGCCAGGGCGGCGCTCAGCCCTCGCCATGACTGGGCGCCCCGCCCTTGCAGCGCCCGAAAATTAGAATGCGGCATCCGATTCACTGTAGCGAGTTCCTCGCGAGCCAGCGCTGCGAGGCCCGCATCCCGATGAAACTCGCCACCTACAAGGACGGCTCGCGCGACGGGCAACTGCTTGTCGTCTCACGCGACCTGAGCACCGCCCACCATGCCAGCGCGATCGCCACACGCTTGCAGCAAGTGCTCGACGACTGGAACTTTCTGTCGCCGCAGCTGCAGGATTTGTACGAGACGCTGAACAACGGCCGTGCACGCCACGCCTTCGCCTTCGATCCGCAGCAGTGCATGGCGCCGCTGCCCCGTGCTTATCAGTGGGCGGACGGTTCGGCCTACCTCAACCACGTGGAACTGGTGCGCAAGGCGCGCGGCGCGGAGTTACCGGAAAGCTTGCGGACCGACCCGCTCGTGTACCAAGGCGGCAGCGACGAGTTTCTGGGCCCTCGCGACGCCATCGTCTGTGCGGACGAGGCCTGGGGCCTCGATTTCGAGAGCGAGATCGCCGTCATCACCGGCGACGTGGCCATGGGCACGACGCCCGACGCCGCCATCGACGGCATCCGCCTGCTGATGCTCGCCAACGACGTGAGCCTGCGCCACCTGATCCCGACCGAACTCGCCAAGGGCTTCGGCTTCGTCCAGAGCAAGCCGGCCCCCGCTTTCAGCCCGGTCGCCGTGACGCCCGACGAGCTCGGCGGCGCATGGCACGGCGGGCGCGTGCATCTCAGCCTGCAATCGGTGTGGAACGGCAAGCAGGTCGGTTTGTGCGAAGCGGGTCCCGAGATGCGCTTCCACTTCGGCCAGCTGATCGCTCACCTCTGCAAGACCCGCAACGTGCGCGCCGGCAGCATTGTGGGCAGCGGCGCGGTCAGCAACAAGGACGGGGCGCGCGGCTACAGCTGCATCGCCGAGAAGCGAGCGATCGAGACGATCGAAGGCGGCGCGCCGGTCACCGGGTTCATGGAAGTCGGCGACACGATCCGCATCGAGATGAAAGGCAAGGACGGGCAAAGCGTGTTCGGAGCGATCGAGCAGGCGGCGGTGGCGCCGGCATGACCGGAATCAGGTCCGATCAGGCCGCTGCCACGCTCGCCTGGGCGAACTCGAGAATGCGCGCGTTGTTCGCGGCTTCGGTGACTTCGATGTTCATCTCGCCGAGTTCGCGCACGATGTCGGTGTAAGCGCGGAATCGGCGCACGTCATCACCGTTCGGCCCCTCCACCGGTACCAGCATCCCGGCGGGCAACGCGCCCAGTTGCTTCAAGCGCCTCAGGCGCCCGACCCACAGGTCGCCGTGCTCATAGATCTTGACCGGTTCGTCCTGCGTCAGGTCCAGCGGCTTGATCGCGGCAAGAACGTGTCCGTCGCGCTCATGCACCAGCGGCAGCTGAACCGGAAATTCGTCCGGCCCCACCTCGTCTGGCTCGAACGCATGCGCAAGCTGCCGGGTCCGGAGCACCCGGTTCACATGGCGCGTCAGCACCTCTTCACGCCGCTGGCGCAGCCCTTCCACGTTGCGCTGCACGTACCGTCCCACGAGTCGGTGCAGATCGGCCTCGGGGTCTTCGGTCATCAACACCCGCAGCGGCGCATAGCGAATCATGCTTTCGCGTGGCTGGGTCAGATCCTGGAGAACCCTCAGCACCAGCGTCTGCTCGTGTGCGCCATCGGGCCCGATCCGGGTGCGGATGTGGCGCAACTCCGCCTCGATCTCACGCCGCACGCGCAAGAACAGATCGCCCGTGAACTCCTCGAAAAACCGGGTCACGCGCCCGTAGCGCCGGATCAGCCGAAACTCGAAAAACCCCCGAGCCGGGCACGCGAGAACCACGCCGATATTGGCGAACTCACCCGCATCCACCTGCGGAAGCAGGCGAACAAGCGTGTAGTGAGCGATGTCGCGTTGCATGAGAAAGTGCGTCGGGGCGTCAGGTCCAGAAACCAGGCTCGTTGACCCGCTTCAGCACGGCGAGGAACTCGTCCGGGCCGAGTCGGGCTTGCCCGTCTTCGTCGACAAGCCAATTCTGGGGCAGTTGGGCCCAGATCGCTGCAAAGCCCGTCAGCAGCCCGTTGAAGCGCTGCTCGTAGTCGGCACGCAGCAACATGTCGCCGGTGATCGTTTCGAAGTCGGCCCGGAAGACATGCGTTTGCAGGAACAGGGTTGCATCGAAATCGCGATCGAACGCCATGTTGTGGTCGATCACCACCGGTGCCTCGGTTTCCGTGTTCCACAGCAGGTTGGGGTTGCCGGAGATCGCGCCCAACGTTCGGTCGGCATTGCGGACCCACCAATCAAAAGCGACCAGATCACGCCTGAAGGCGGGCACGCACCGTGCCAGCAAGGCCGGCTCGAACTCGCGCGTGCGCGGGGCGATGCGCGATCCAAAGGCCAGACCGGCGCCGAGGTCATGCTCGCCGCGCAGAGCCAAGATGGTTTCGAAGCCCGCGGCCACCTGAACTTGCGCGAACGGCGCGATGGGCAGCAGCAGTTTCTCAGACAGCCGCCCGGTCATCCATTCGCACACCAGACTGCGCCAGCCGGCGCCGCGGCTCTTGACGTAGTAGCTGTGGCCGTCGTCGGCGCCGCAGCGAAACGGCCTGGTCGTGCCTTGCTCGGTTCGTTCCCATACTTCAGTGATGGCGGGGTGTTGCAGCATCGCAAGACGTGCGGCGGAGCAGTCAGCCGACTTCGGCGACCAGCGCATCGGCCAGTTGACCCTGCGTGCGTTGGGCCGCGATGAGGCGCTCGCGGAGCTGGGCGCAGAGGTGGCGGAGTTCCTCGACCCGGGCGACGATGCGGTGTTGTTCGGCGAGGGGAGGGAGCGGAATCTCGGTACCCGTGACACACGCACTGCTCACGCGCTCTTTAGGAATGCGCTTGGTGTCAAGCAGCTTCTTACTTTCGTCGCGAAGAATCGGAATCAAGCGGATGGCAGACTCATCGTGACTGTTTTGTGGCAGCAATCTGCCCCGCACGGCTAGTGAGCAAATCAATTGACGAAGGCGTTTACCACCATCCGTAGCCGTCGCCAACTCATTAAACGCCGTCAACTTTGCGGAATCGAGCCGAGCCGCGTACCTCGCACTCGGCTCCCGCACCTCAAGCTGTGCAATCGCTTCCCTCACACCGCCGCCGCCTGCGCCACCGGCACGCTCTCCAGATAAACCGAATCCGGATCGAAATCGATGCCGCCCGGCCAGCTCACCGTGCCGTGGTCGGCCCGCACCAGGGCGAAGCTGGCGAAACAGAAGGCAGAAGGGCACGTTCAGCAGTTCGGCGTAGCGGATCGCCTGCGCCATGCCCCGGCGCCCATCGCGCGGCCGTTGTCTTTGGCGTCGATCACCGCCAGGGGAATGTCGGCCTTGTCCTTGTAGAAAGAGCACGTAGTCGGCACGCAGCACCGACTTGCTGTCGCGGCCGGCGGCCCGCCCGCGCACGACCACCCGGCCGGGGCGCAGCGTGTACTCGCGGTAGATCGGCTCTTCTTCGCTCCACCCCGCCGAGACGAGGGCGGGGGTGATGAACTTGGCGCGGATGTCGGTTTCGCTGAGTTTGTTCTTGTGCACAGCCGGCGTCTTGGTGCTTCCCTGCGGGTCATCGTAGCCCACCGATTCACGGGCCGGCAGCCGCCAAGGACGCGATGCCAGGCACTGCGCACTCCGGCACCCCGGCAATGAAAAGGCCCGCGCCGTCATCCCACCCGGCGATGCGGGACACTTTCGAGCGATGATCGAATTCCCCCGCACCCTCAAGATCGCCACCGTCTGGCTGCTGCTCGGGGTGGTGGTCTTTCTCGGCTTCAGCACCTTCGAAGCACAGCAACAGAAAACCCGTTTCAGCATCGACGGCAGCTCCATCGAGATCGAGCGCGGCCCGGACGGCCATTACCACTGGCCCGGCACGCTCAACGGCCGCGAAGTCGACTTCCTCATCGACACGGGCGCCACACGCAGTGCCATCTCCGCCGAGCTGGCTCGCGAGCTCGAGCTCGAGGCGCTGGGCAGCGTGCAATCGAGCACCGCCGGTGGCGTGGTGCGCGGCCACATCGCGCGGGCCGATCTGGTGCTCGAAGGCGGCGTGCGCGCCGAGCGGCTGCCGCTGGTCGTGCTGCCAGCGCTGGGCGACAAGCCGCTGCTCGGCATGGACGTGCTCGGTCGTCTGCACTGGCAGCAGCAGAGCGGCGTGCTGCGCATCGAGGCCGGCGCGCCGCGCTGAGTGCCGCGCGGGGACGCACCGCCTTTTGCCGCGTCGGCGGCAAGGACGCTGCACAGCAGGCCCGCCTCGCCGCACAATGGATCGACAACCTCGAGGAGACACGATGGCCGATGCCGCACCCGACTTCGCAAAACTGGTTCCCGGTTTCGACTTCCTGCAGGGGCTGGTCAAGAACGCCAGTTCGGTGCTGCCCAACATCGGGCAATGGGTGGCGCCGACGCTCGACCCCGAGGAGCTGGAAAAACGCATCGAGGAATTGCGCACCGTGCAGTTCTGGCTCGAGCAGAACGCGCGCATGCTGAGCGCCACCATTCAGGCGCTGGAGGTGCAGCGCATGACGCTGTCGACCCTCAAGACCATGAACGTGCAGGTGGCCGACCTGCGCGAATCCATGCGCATCAAGCTACCCGATGAGGACCAAGCCGGCGCCGGCACGTTTGCGTCGGCGGCGCAGAACTGGCCGATGCCGGGCGCAGGTGCAGCGCAGGCCGGCGCATCGAACGGCGAAGACGGCGCGCAAGCTTCGCCCACTCGCCCCGGCAAGAACCAGGACGCCGGTAAAAGCAAGGCCGGCGCCGCCCCGGCCGGCGTGGTGGATCCGATGCAATGGTGGGGTGCGCTGACCAAGCAGTTCACCGAGCTTGCCGCCAATGCCATGAAGGACGCCGCCTCCGACTCGGCCCAGCAGTTCGCCGGCAACCTGGTCAAGCAAGGCTTCGACACCGCCGGGCAGACCGCCGAGGCGGGCATGGTCCCGGCGCGCAAGGTCGCCGAGGGGGCTGGCAACGTCGCCGGCAACGTCTCCCGCCCGGCGGCCAAGGTCAAGGCGAAGGTCGAGCGCAAGACTTCGCCGACGGCTAAGAAGGCACCGGCCCGCAAGGCGCCCGTCAAGCGCGCTTCGGCGCGCCGCGGCTGAACCACCGGGCCTGCGCAGGATCACACGAGCCGATGCAGTCTTTCGCTTATGCCCATGCCAGCCACCCCGACTGGCGCGATGTGCTCGCCCTGGTTCTCGCGCAGCTCGACACGCAGGAGCTCGGCGCGCCGACGCTCGGCTGGTGCTACCTGACCGACCACCACGCGCTGGCCGCCGAAGAGTTGCTGGCGGCGCTGCGCGAGCGGTTTCCCGGCGTGGCCTGGGTCGGTGTGGTCGGCGTGGGCATCTGCGCGGGCGATGTCGAGTATTTCGACGAGCCCGCGCTGGCGGTCATGCTCGCCAGCCTGCCGCGCGAGCAGTTCCGCGTGTTTTCGGGGCGGCAGCCGCTCGCGGCCCCGGGCAGCGGTGGCTTCGCGGCGCACACGGCGCTGGTCCATGCCGACCCGGCCACGCCCGATCTGGCGGAGCTGATCGGCGAGTTGAGCGAGCGGGTCGACAGCGGCTACCTGTTCGGCGGCCTCGCCTCGGCGCGCAACCGCATCTTGCTGATCGCCACCGACGCCACGGATAACAGCGGCGCGCAAGGCAACGGCGTGTTCGAGGGCGGGCTTTCCGGCGTGGCCTTCGGTGCGCAGGTCGGTCTGCTCTCGCGGGTCACGCAGGGATGTCAGCCGGTCGGCGTGGCCCGGTCGATCACCGAGGCCGAGCGCAACGTGGTCTACGCCCTCGACGGCGAGCCCGCGCTCGATTGCCTGTTGCGCGACCTCGGTGTCGACGAAAGCGCACCGCGCGAGGCCTTGCCACGGCTGCGCAGCACGCTGGTCGGGCTGAGCGACGCGCCGCACGCCGGCGCCGCGCAGGATGAGCCGATGCAGCGGGGCGCAACGGGTTCGTCGGCGGGCAGTGTGGGACGCGGGTCTCCTGCTGGCGAAGCGGCCACCGGCGGCGCAATGCAGGCGCTCCCGGCGGCACGAGCCTTTACCGGCACGTCGGCACCCACCCTGCCCTCGCAAACCGCCGAGTTCTCGACGCCACCCCGGCGCGGCGCCTTCGGCACCGAAACCCGCGTGCGCCACCTGATCGGCCTGGATCCGCAACGCCGCGGTTTCGCCATTGGCGACATCGCCGAGCCGGGCCAGCAGCTGGCCTTCTGCCGCCGCGATGTCGAAGCGGCGCGGCGCGACCTGGTGCGCGTGGCGGCCGAGATCCGCAGCGCGCTCGAACCCGATGATCTGTCCCTGGTGGGCACGCCGTCCGCCGGCAAGGAAGCGGGGGCCGCCGGCAACAAAGGCCGCCGGATCGTCGGCGCGCACTATGTGAGCTGCACTGGGCGCGGCGGACCGCATTTCGGGGCGCCGTCCGCCGAGTTGCAGCTCTTGCAGCACGCGCTCACCGGCGCGGCGCTGGAGCCCGTACCGCTGGTCGGCTTTTTCGCCGCCGGCGAGATCGGCCACCGTCAGCTCTACGGCTACACCGGTGTGCTGACGGTGTTCACGGCCCCCGCCTAGGCGGGGGCCCGGACTTGTGGGGCTGACTGCACGCCACCATGATGCGCTCGCCCCTGCCCTTGCTGCTGCTGGTGGCGGCGTTCGCCGCAAACGGACAAACCGACGCCTCGAACGCCCCGCCGCCGGCCGCCCCGGCACCGATGCGAGACATCGTTCAGCAGCGCCTGCCCGACGGCCGCGTCATCATCACCGACCGCCCGGTCAGCGAGGCGCGCACGCTGCGCACCTGGCACTACCAGCCCGAAGACCCGAAGCTCGCCGCAGCGCGCCGCGCTGCCGCCGAGCGCGAGTCGGCGGCGGTGACCGAACGCATCGCGCGCCAGCTCGAGCAGCAGCGCGAGATCGACCGTGATATCGATCTGGCGCGCGCGCGCGCGGCTGCCGCCGCGGCCGAACGCGTCGCCGCACGTGCCCGCAGCGAGGCTGAACCGGCGCACATCGTCGTCTGGCCGCGCCGCGCCTTCGGGCCGCAGCCGCCTTTCAGGCCTCATCCGCCCGGCGCCCACCCGCCTTTCAAGCCGGGCCCGCCCGGCGTGCGGCCACC
>NZ_JACDCU010000497.1 GCF_013817365.1 Methylibium sp.
CACTGACATCGTGACCGGCGAACTGAAACCGCCCGTTCGCGTAATCGCCACGGTGTAGGTAGCTGTTCCACCATTGGCCGGAACCGTTACTGACGACGGACTGATCGACAGCGCGAAGTCCGGAGCTGGTGTTGGCGTCGGTGTCGGTGTCGGCGTTGGCGTTGGCGTTGCTGTCGGCGTCGGCGTCGCTGTTGGCGTCGGTGTCGGTGTCGGTATCGGTGCTGCGCAGGCACCCGGTCCCGCCGTGTTGTCTACGAAGCCAGACACGGTCCCGCTGAATTGCGAGGAGGTCGTTGAGCCGCCTGATGTATTGACCACTACGACGAAGTTCGACTGCGGAGCCACGGTAAACGAATACGTAGCGGATCCCACCGTGTTTCCCAAGCCGACCACTCCACTGTCGCCGAGGTAGTTCGTGCACAAAGCCGCTGGGTCATAGCTGCCCTGGTACGCCGCGCTTTGGATGTCACTGCCACCCAAAGCAGCGTCGATTTTCACGGTATAGCACCTGGCCGCTCCGCTGGTGTTGTTGAAGGTGAATGTCTTGTAATTGCGGACACCGGCAGTGCCGATTCCTCCCGGGCAGCCCTTTCCGCTGCACGTGCTTGCAACGCCATCGCGGCCCAGTCGGTCGGTCTGAGACGGATCCGTCAACGCGATCGAGCTGGCGGGAATCGTCTGGTTGGCGCCGCCGCCGCAAGTCGGAACCGTGAACACGAGCGACTTGGTCCCGCCTGTATACGTCAAATTAAGCGACAGGGCGATGTCAGTGCCGCAAACGAATGAGCTGGATGTCGAAATCTTGTATGGCGTGGCGTTCGTGCCGCTCCCGTCGATCAGCATGTCGGGATACGTCGCGCTGCCGTCAACCACCGTGACGCCTGCGGTCGTTGTTGTGAGCGTCGCCGAGATCGCGGTCGCTTTGGCGCAGCCGTTGTTCTTCACGGGCATGTTTAGCTTCACGCACTCAGCCTTGTTGACCTTGCCGTTGTTGTTGCCGAGCGAGTCGTCGATCGCGACGGGGCCGTTCGGCTCCAGCTTCGAGGCGCCGGTCATGATGAAGTTCGCGGTCGCCGTGCCACCGCTGCCAGGGCTGACACTGGCCGAAGCAGGCGAAGCGCTCGTGCAGTTGCGGTCGGCGTCGGCGGCTGTTGCCGTGTAGCTGCCGGCCGGGACAGAGATCGAATAGACGCCCGAGGCGTTACTGGCCGCGGCGTAGCCGTTGTTTAGCGTGACAGTGACTCCGGAGATCGGAGCGCCGGTTTCGGACGAGGTGATCGTTCCTGACACGGTGCCCCACGCCTGAGCGTCGGTGCAGGAAGGGAACCTGTATTTTGCGATGCGCGTTGACCAGTTAAAGCTACCGTCCGTCTTCAAGTATTCGTTCGTATAGTAAAAGGTGCATTGGTCGATCGGGTCGAGCGTCATTGCGCTGTAGTCGCCCCATCGGTTGCCCGCGCCTAGCTGGACGCCGCTGCTAGCGATCACAGTGGTCTCGGCGCCCATCGTGTTGAGGGCATCAGTACCTAGGCGGCCGGTCATGTAGATGCCCGGCTTGGTCGAGGTGCTCGATTTGCTGTAGCCGAGCGCGATGTTGCGGTCTTTGTCCATTGCGATGGAGGGCATGAAGCGGTAATCGGTATCCGGATCGAACGTGCCAGATTGGTAGAGCGACGGTGTAGCCGTGGAGCTGCCAGCGTTTCTGAACTCCATCCATTTTATGGCGCCGTGACCCGGCACGCTCGTGCTGCCGGCGGTCGGCCCACTGGCAAGAAGAGATTCCTGCGGGGCAGCTTGCGTGCCGTTATTGCGATAGGCCAAGCGGTACATGTAATGGTCCGAAATGTTGTCGAGATAGTCGGTGGCAATTGCAGGTGAAGGCTGCGGGACGCAGTCGCGGCCGTTCGTGTTGCTCACGCACGGCGGCGTGCTTATGCCAACCGTGGAGATGACTGCAGAGGTGAGGGCGATCGTGGGTGTCGTTCCCCACGTCACCTTCACTCTGGTCGAGTCGGTCCTATTGGTGAATTGGCCATTAGGTCCCAGAATAAACGCCGCCTCGCCGGCCGGCGGAGGAGTCAAACTGTCGAGATCGGCCGGCAAAAAACCATACTGGATGGCGCCTCCATCTTTCGCGAGATCGCTCGAAAGCTGCCGGGCTGGGAGACCTGCGATCATCTTCTCGCGCTCGAAAACGTAGACCCGGCCTGCAAGATAGGAGGTGCCAGCCGCATTGAACACGTGCGTGGTCATGTAGTAGCCGTCCGGCCAGACGCCGGTGTGCGGGTAATCGACGAAGTTCGTGCCGTCCGTCAGAAAATCGTAAAGGTAGTACGCCCCCGTCGCGTCGGAGGTCTCTGAAACCGCGACGCACTGATGAGAGTAGCTCCCGCTCGGCCCGCCGACGAGGAACTGGGAAAGCACCCAGCGGCCCGCAAGGATGTCATAGGAGACCACCGGGTCGCCGTCGTTATGCGAAGCGCAAAGGCCACCGAGCGCCTGGAAAAGAGTGTTGCCAGCAGCCGGGCCGTACTGCAACGCGCCGGTGTTCTTGTCGAAGATTGCAAAGCTCGTGTTGTTCCACTGCACATACTGCGTCGCACCGACGCGGCCGTTCACGTCGGGTGGATTACTCGAAGGGGCAAATCCCGCAAGGCCAACCCCGACACCGTCCCAGCCACTGCCAACAGCGGTTGGCGCGGAGTACACAGGACCCAGAGTCGTCTGAATCGGTCCAGCCGGGTCGCCGTTTTCGGTCGGCGGCCGGGGACGGATTGGTTCCGGATGA
>NZ_JACDCU010000128.1 GCF_013817365.1 Methylibium sp.
GCGGCAGCAGGAGCAGCAACCAGGGCTGGGCGAAATCCAGGCGCATCGCGTCTTCGTCTCGATGCAGGCTAGCGCGCGTGGCGTTGCTCGGCCTGCCGCAATTCGCGGCACAGCTCGAGCAGTTCGTACGGCGCGGCCGGCCTGTCGGCGAAGAAACGCGCGGCCGACTGGCGGTAGAAGTCTTCCAGCCGTTCGGCCAGCGGCCGCAGATGCGGCGCTTCGGCCAGCAGGCGAGGCAGACCGGCCTGATGCACCACCCGCCCGGCGGTCGCATTGAACGCGCGGTGCATCGCCAGCCAGGCTCCGGGGATGGCGGGGAGCGGTTGGTCGCGATGGGTGCGCGCCAAGTGCCGCAGTTCCTGCCAAGCGCGCGCGAACGGCAAGCGGTGCGCCTCGCGGGCGTTGCGCCAGGCCCACCAGCCCAGCCAGGCCAGCAGCACCACGCCGAGCACGGTCAGCGCGGCGAAGAACTGCCGCTGAAGGTTGACCGTGGGCAAGGCGGCGACCGGCCGGTCGGGGCGCAAGGCTTGCAGTTCGCCCTGACCGAACACCGCTTGCGGCGTCAGGGGGCCGATGCTGATCGGCCAGGCCGGCACGGCGAGCGTGACACCCGAGTTCGTGGCGATCGTCAGCGCGGGCAGCGGCACGCTCATGAGCGCACGCGGAGCATTGACGATCTGGTAGTCGATCGCGAGCCACCGCTGTCCTTCGCCATCGGTCTCGATTTGTGCCGGGCGGCGTTCGAGCCACAGGCCCACGCGATCCGCGGCCGGCGGGGCGGTCGGCTCGAGCGTGCGGCCGGCTTGTTCGAGCCGGATGCGCTGTGTCAGCACGTCGCCGAGCACGTGGCCGAAGCTGCGAGGTTGTTCGACGATGGCCGGCGTGCCGACGGACGTCAGTGGCTGCGTGGCAGCAGACGTGCCAAGTGCGTCGGCGGCAGCTGAGTCCACACTGGCCGGCACTTCAGCGGCAACCGGCTGCGCGCCCGCTCGCGTCGTCGGACCGAAGCTGATAGTCGAAGAAATCGCCAGCAGACCGAAATAGTGGAGCACGGCCCGGCTCACCTTCTCGCGATGCTTCGAAGAGAAAAGGCTTTCCGGTGAACACGGAGAGAGCAAGTCGAAGTGAGCTGGCTGTCTCACGCAACAGCCTCCAGGAAATGGCGTGTCAGCCCTTCGCCGTCGAACGCGCCGTGCAGATAGAAAGGTTCCAGCCCGCGCCCTTCGAACAGCATGCGCAATTCATCCCGGCGCGCGGCAACGCCGGCGCGCCATTCGCCGCGCAACGATTCGCGCATCCACAAGCTGCGCCGCACGCCGGTCTCGGCATCGCTGACGGCCACCAGCGCCTGCGCGTCCGGGGGTTCGGTTTCGGCCGGGTCCCAGGCGACCATGGGCACCACGCAGGCCGGCGCCAGCAGTTCGAGCACGGCGTCCAGGCCGGCCAGCGGCCAGTGGAAATCGGACACCAGGAACACCAGGCCCTTGCGCCCTGCCAGTCGCGCGACCGCTTGCCGCAGGCCGTCGATGCCACCGCGGTTGCCGGCCTTTTGCGGGTTGCTCGCGGCGTCGTCATCGGCGGTGCAATCGCGAAGCAACTGCCCCATCACGAAGCCGGCGCCGCGGCTGTGGCGTGCCGGCATGAAGAGGTCGTCGCGCTCGGCATGGTCGAAGGCGAGCAGGCCGCAGGCATCGCCGGCGCGAAAGGCACTCGTGCCCAGGGCTTCGACGAAGTCGGCTGCCACCTTGAGCTTGCTGCGCGCAGCGCCGAAGTGCATCGACGCCGACACATCGACCACCGCATGCACCGGCACCGCGACCCGCTGGCGCTGGATGCGCACCAGCCATTCCTGCCGCACGTCGCGCACGCTGGCGCGCAGGTCCAGGCGGCGCGGATCGGGGTGATCGAACAGCCGCTTGTGCGCGGCGAAGCCCTGCCCTGCACCCAGGCTCGTGCCCTTGTGCGCGCCGGGTCGGTAGCCGCCGAAGCTGGCCGGCAGGCGGTAGTGGAACTCGCTCGAGCCTTGCATGTCTTTGCCGAGCGCGATCAAGGTGCGGCGACCTTGTCCATGATCTTCTCGACAAGCGCATCCGACAGCTCGGCCCGGCGCAGCTCGTACACCGGCGTGAAGAAAATCCGGTGGCCGAGCACCGAGGGCAGCACCGAGCGGATGTCGTCCGGCTCAAGGTGCGTGCGGCCGTTCAGCCAAGCCACCACGCGCGCCGCGCGCATGAGCGCGCTCATGCCGCGCGGGCTGGCGCCGGCGAGGATGAGCCGCTTCATGTCCACGCCCTCCAGCCGCACACCGAAGGCCAGCGGCGTCTCGCTCGCCTCCCACACGTCGAGCACGTAGCGCTCGATGGTCTCGCTGCTGCGCACGCTCTTCTGGATCAGCGCGCCGATCGCGTTGAGCCGGTCCCAGGGCAGCATGGCCGCGGGTACCGTCTCGATCAGCGCGTCGGCGTCGTGATAGGCCGTCTCGAAAACCAGCGCCTTGCGGATGGCACGGTCGGTCGGCTTGGCCATGTTCAGCTCGAACATGAAGCGGTCGCGCGCGGCGGAGGCCAGCTCGAAGGTTTCTTCCTTCTCGACCTTGTTGCGGTCGGCGAACACCGTCATGTGCGGGAAGCGGTACTCGCGGTTGAAGGCCGACACCGTGCGCTCGGCCATGGCGCGCAGCAGCAGCGACTGCACCTGCGGCCGGGCACGATTGATCTCGTTGAAGAAGAAGGTGGTCAGCCGCTCGCCGTGGCGCAGCAGCGGGCCCGGGTCGATGCGCGGCTTGCCGTCGGCATCGACATACGTGTGATAGATCAGGTCGCCCGGCATCAGGTCGACCGTGCCCTCGACCCGTTCGAAGTCGCCGCCGATGGCACGCGCGAAGGCGCGCAGTACGGTGGTCTTGCCGACGCCCACGTCGCCTTCGAGCAGCACGTGGCCGCGCGCGAAGGTCGCCACGTTGATCAGGCGGATCGTGTCCGGCTGGCCGATCACCGCCTTGCTCACCTCGGCTTCGAGCTTCAGCGCGATCTGCCGCCATTCCTGAAGCTGCTCGTCAGAACTCATTGCGGATTTCCATCGTGAACACAATGCGCGAGCTTGGCGCCTTGGGGGCGACGCGTCTTGCCTGCCAGTGCACCCGCGCTTGTCCGCCAGCGCACCGCGCGGCATCGAAGAATCCACAAGACTGAACCACGATGGGGTTTGACAGAGCGTTCTCCACTTCGAGCTTGCCGCCGGAACTTCGGGTGGCGGGCTGGACCCGGGCCGTCTCCGACCGCTTCGTCGAATCGGGCTTCAAGGTGCTCGACCCCGAAGGCTTCGACGCCTCGATGCTCAACCGCGACGTGGCCGATCTGGCGCTTACTCGCATCGTCTCGGCCGGGCACCACCACAAGAGGGTAACCCGCTCGCAGCGCCAAGCCCGGCGGGCCGGCGAGGCGTTCTTTCTTGTCAGCCTGCAGCTCGAGGGCCATTGCCGGGTGACGCAGGACGGGCGTGAAGCACTGCTCGCGCCCGGGCAGTTCAGCATCTACGACACGCGCCGGCCCTACGAACTGCTGATCGAGCAGGACTACCAGCAGGCGGTGCTGCGCATTCCCCGAGCGAGCCTGTGCGAGCGGCTGCCGGGCTGCGACCTGTTGACCGCGCGCGCCGTTGCCGCCGATTCGTTGCCGGCGCGTCTGCTCGTGCAGATGGTGCGCGAGACCTGCAACGGCACGGGCACGCTCGACCCGCGCGCCGCCGCCGATGTATCCGAGGGCATTCTCAGCATCCTGACGGGCGGGCTGCGCGGCCTGCACGATGGCGCCGCGGCGCAGCCGACCCGAGCGCCCGGCGCCGGCCGACAGCTCGCCCGCATCAAGGCGCATGCCTTGGCGCACCTGAGCGATCCGGACCTCTCGGTCAGCGGCATCGCGCAGGCTCTCGGGCTGTCGAAGAGCTACCTGCACAAGCTGTTTCGCGACGAGGGCAGCACGCTGGAGCGCTGGATCTGGTCCGAGCGCCTGGCCGCCTGCTGGCTGGCGCTGCAAGACCCGAGCCGCGCCGTGCACACCATCACCGAGATCGCCTACGGCCACGGCTTCAGCGACGCCGCGCACTTCAGCCGCAGCTTTCAGCGGCGCTACGGCTGCGCGCCGCGCGATTGCCGGGCAATCGCACAGGGACGTCCGAGCCGATAATGACCGCGTCCAGGCAGATCTGAAGTCATACCTTCGTGCCGGTCGAACCCAGTCCAATTCCCCTGCCCCGCTTGGCGGACCTGTGGCGCAGCCCCGCGCGGCTGACGCCCGCAACGCTTGCATTGGTCGCCGCCAACGTGGCGGTGTTCGCCGTCATGCTGGCCTTCGGCGCGGGCCTGTGGCATGCGCCGAACGATGTGCAGCTCACCTGGGGTGCCAATTTCGGCCCGGCCACCAAGGACGGGCAATGGTGGCGGCTCGGCTCGGCGATGTTCCTGCACTTCGGCGTGCTCCACCTCGCCATGAACATGTGGGCGCTCTGGGACGGCGGCCGGCTCGTCGAGCGCCTGTACGGGCACGGGCGCTTCGCCTTCATCTACCTGGGCAGCGGCGTCGTGGGCAATCTGCTGTCGCTGGTGGTGCAGGGCGAACGGGCCGTCTCGGGCGGCGCGTCGGGCGCGGTGTTCGGCGTGTACGGCGCCCTGCTGGTGTGCCTGGCGCGCGAGCGCAGCCGGGTCGATCCGTTCGAGTTTCGCTGGCTGTTCGGCGGGGTCACCGTGTTTTCGGTGGCGACCCTTGCGCTCGGTTTCGTGATTCCGGGCATCGACAACGCGGCGCACATCGGTGGCCTCCTGGCCGGTGCGCTGCTCGGCATTGCGCTGGCACGCCCATTCTCGGCCGCGCACCCGCTGCGCACGCGCCCGCGCTGGTTGGCCGGCGTCGTGCTCGCGAGCGCGCTGGCCGTGCTGGTGATCGAGATTCCGGCGCCGCGCTACAGGCTCGGCGAGGAGTTGCAGGCGCGCGAGGCGATCCGCGAGTTTCTGGACACCGACAAGCGCATCGGCGCGCGCTGGCAATCCATCTTCGAGGCCGGACGCAGCCAGAGCCAATCCTTCGACGAGTTGGCCGGGCGCATCGACGCCGACGTGTCGCGCGAGTACCAGTCGAGCTTCGAGGAGCTTTCGGCGATCAGCCTCGACGCGGCGGCGCCCTCGGCCGCGACCCTGGAGATCTTGCGCAAGTACGCGCTGCTGCGCGGCGACGCCTCGCACGAGCTCGCCGAAGCGCTGCGCGAGAAGGACGAAGCGGGCGTTCGCGGCGCGCTCGAATCGATGCGTCGTGCGCCGTTCCTGGCGCGGGAAATCGAGCTGCGGGCGACCGGTGCGGCATCGGCTCCATCGGCCGCTTCGGCCCCCTCGGCGACATCAGCCGCATCAGCCGCATCGACTTCACCCGCCCCCGCAGCCGCAAGCGCCCCGCCCTGACGAAGCTACCTCCCGCCTCGGCGGGAGCGCGTGTTCACCCCCTGCTTCGCATCCGTAGTTAGGGACGGCCAGCGCCACGCTCGCGACGTAGATTGAGGCAGCGCCCGGGCCGCTGTTCACTACCGAATGCGGAGGCAAGGCGCAGGGGAGACACACCGATGGTCACTCGCCCACGCGCACCTTCACCTGCGCCTGCCCCGGATTCCGCATCGGCTGCCGCCTCGCGTGTGGCCGCTCGCAACCCCGTGCTGTCCCGGCCCTTCCTGCCCAGCCTCGACCTCATCGGCTCCGACGCCGCGCGCCTCAGAGAACTGAGCGATGACGACAAGCGCCGGGTGCTGACCACCAAGATCGCCGACGTCACGCACTTTCGTGTCGGGCTGGCCACGCTGCACCAGCACGCCAGCGTGGCGCTCGACATGGCGGCCGAGGTGCGCACCCTGCCCAGGCAGGTGCGCGGCCTGGTGCTTCAACCCGACCGCGGCCCGGCCGAGCGCGTGAGCGTGCAGCCGGCCCTGCCGGGCGGCGGCGCCGTCATCGGCCGTGGCGTCGTCACCGATGCGCTCGGCCTCTTCACCCTGCCCTTGCCTGCCGTGAGCGACGCACAGCGCCGCAGGCTGCTGGCCGGCGGGCTGGATCTGCTCGTGACGGGAACGGCCGGGCCGCCGCAGCGCATCACCGTGCCGGTGCCGCCGACAGGCGCGCAGGCCATCGGCGAGATCGTGCTCGAAGACGCGCTCGAACCGCTGCCCGCCAGCATCGTGGGCGCGCTGATCGATCTGGTCGATGACCTGCCGGCCGGAACCAACAGCCCAGGCAGCGGCGCAGGCGCGCACGAGCCTGTCAAAGTGCAGCTCGGGCAGGACGCCTGCAGCATCACCTTCGAAGAAGACGCCGTCATGCGGCGCTTCCCCTACAAGGTGCTGGTGCGCCTGGTCGAGCCGCGTACGACGACGGTGACCCGCGTGTTCTTCCCGAGCGGGCCCTTCTTCGAGAACGCGGGCCGGGCCGCGCGCTTCATGGTGCCGGCCTGGGACGCCAACCTCATCTCCGCCCTGCAGCTCACCGACACCCGCTTCGTCGAGCGGGTGCCCATCGACAAGCCGATCAGCGTCGATGGCTTTCGCGACCAGATCATCGGCGTGCGGAACAACACCATCGGCACCGAGCGCGCGGTGCCCATGGCCGGCACGCTCGGCCTGGGTTACGTGCTCAATCTCGCGCAGGTCTGGAAGTACGACGGCCTGACCCTCGGCAACCTGCTCTATTCGCTGCCGTTGGCTCCGGGCGAGCAGCAGCGCATCGTGGTGTCCGAGCGCGTCGCTACGGCCAGCGTGAGCGAACTCGAGCGCGTCGATATCGCCGAGCAGCAGCACTCGTCGCTGCGCGAAAACGCCTCGGCGCAGGCCACCTTCGACTCGGCCTTCGAGGAACATGTGAGCGCGAATTCCAGCTACCGCAACGAGGCGCGCTCATCGAGCTGGGGCGTGGCCGGTGGCATCGGCGCGGTCCTCGGGCCGGTGGCGATCGGCATCGGCGCGGGCGGTGGCGGCGGCAAATCGAGCAACAACGGCAGCACGCAAAGCTCGCTCGATGGCGCCCGCACCTACACCAGCTCGACCGCCGAGGACATGCACCGCTCGGTCGAGCGACAGGCCTCGGGGCGCCGCTCTTCTCAGCGCACCGCGATCCGGCTGGCGACCGAGACCGACCGTGAAAGCATCACCACCAAGGTCATCACCAACCACAACAAGGCGCATGCGCTGACGATCCAATATTGGGAGGTGCTGCGCAAGTTCCAGGGCACGACTGCGGTCGAAGGCGTGAGCCTCGTGTGCTTCGTGCCGCTCGATCTCGTGCGCTTCCTGCCGCCCGGCCAGCAACTCGAACTCACCGAAACCGTGCGCGTCGACACGCGAGAAGAGCTGCTCGTGCGCTACGCCCTGCTGCACCGCCACGCCGACGCCATCCAGCCCAACCTGCCCGGGCGCCTGCGCGAGGGGCTGCGCCTGCTCGAAGACTTTGCCGCGAACATCCGCGCGCAGGTCGACGTGGTCGGCCCGGCGGCCGACGTGCTGGCCTTCTCACTGACCGGCCGGTACCTCCCCTACGAGCGGCTGTGGGTGCAGGTGCTCGTGCGCGGCGGCCGGCGCATCGGCCCGGTGCGGCTGGATTCGCCGCTCACGGCCATCGCGCCGGGGAGCTTCGGCACGCGCGCCGAGTTCTTCGGCGAACTCAAGCGCCTGCGCCGCGAAGGCGGCGAGGTGGCGATGACCGGCTCCATCGTCATCCCCGAATCCATCGACAAGAGCGAAATCATCGGCTTCGACATCCGCCGCGCCTTCGACGTGGTGGACTACCAGCTCGACCCGACCAAGAACTCCCTGTTCGACCTGATCAAGAACTCGACCGCCGGCTTTCCCGGCCTGGCGTTCAACCTCGGCACGCTGGAAGCCTCGGTGCGCATCGAGACGAGCGAGCTCGAACGCGAGCTCGGCGGGCCGAACGTGCGTGCCTTCAAGGCGACGATCAACAACGCAGCCGACTCGATCGCTGCCGACGATATCGGCAGCGCCGTCGAACTGCCGTCCGGCGGCCTGCCAGTGGCAGCACTCGAACGCAATCCGGTGCTGGGCTTTCGCGACATGATGAAGATCGAGCGCACGCTGCAGCACGTCGTGCGCAACACGCTCACCTACTCGAAAGCCGTGTGGTCCTCGCTCACCGCCGAGGAGCGCGTGGTGATGCTGGAGGGCTACACCATCGGCCTGCCCGAAGAGGGCCTGGACCCCGATGGCTTCACCGACGCCAGCCAGCACGTGCCGCTGCTCAACTGCGTGGCCAACCAGGTGCTGGGCTACTACGGCAACTGCATGATCATGCCGTTCTCGATCCCGGCCTCGCTCGCCGTGAAGCTGGCCGGCGACGTCGATGCCGAAGGCGCCGAAGACCGCGCGCCGCTGACCAA
Organism: Methylibium sp.; assembly: GCF_013817365.1. GTDB lineage: Bacteria > Pseudomonadota > Gammaproteobacteria > Burkholderiales > Burkholderiaceae_C > Methylibium. Next base: position 8,418 of record NZ_JACDCU010000128.1, read on the forward strand.
CAGCGCCGTGCAGGAGGCGCTGACGCGCTTTCACACCGAGGCCTTCTCGCCGCCCGTCTCGCACTTCACCTTGCCCACGCGCGGCGTGCTCGGCGAGGCGGTGCTCGGCCACTGCCCCTCGGCCGAGAAGATCGACCTCACGCGCTTCTGGAACTGGCAGGACTCGCCGGGCGACGAGGCGACCGCGATCAACAACGTCGCGCTGCGCGCAAACAGCCTGGCCCAGCTCACGGCGCCGGCGACGCTCTCCAACGTGCCGAGCATCATCAACAACGTCGCCGGCGAAGGCGGCGGCGGGCTCACGCTGGGCGCTCTGGCCGCCACGCTCGCCGGCAAGGCGCCGACGCAGCAGGACTTCTCGACCGACTTCCTCGGCCAAGCCGTGCTCACTGCGCTGGGCGGCAAGACCATCGACAGCGCCGAGGCTGCCCGCAAGGACGCGCTGGGCTCGGCGACGCAGCTTGCAGGCAAGGCCCTCGACGCCGGGGTGGACGTCTTCAAGACCAAGCTCGGTGCCGACAAGGCCGCCGCCGACAAGAAGGAGGCCGAAAAGAAAGAGGCCGACGACAAGGCCAAAGCTGCGGAGAAGGCCAAGGCCGACAAGCAGACCGTCGCTCTCAAGGACCTGAAGGACAACGCCGCCGCTTATCTCGGCGCCGCCAACAACAAGCCCGATTTCGATCAGGCCAAGGCGTTCGCCGACGGCATCATCGCTGGCCTCAGCGG
>NZ_JACDCU010000498.1 GCF_013817365.1 Methylibium sp.
GCCAAAGAAACCAGTTGTTGCCGAAGGGTGCCGTGAACAGTTCGTGCGCCCAGCCGGCGGCGCCCTTGATCTTGACGTTATAGAACAAGCACACCAGCAGCACGCCGATGGACAGGCCCATCGTGATCGACAGGTCGGCGGTCGGCACCACGCGCAGATAGTCGGGCGCGCCCATGGCCGGGCCGGCGACGTGCCATAAGGCAGGCAGCAGATCGACCGGCAGCAGGTCCATCGCGTTGAGCAGGAAGATCCAGATGAACACGGTCAACGCCAGCGGCGCGACGACGCGGCGGCTGGCGGCGTTGTGGATGATGCCCTTGGCCTGGCTGTCGACCATCTCGACGAGCAGCTCGACGGCCGCCTGGAAGCGCCCCGGCGCGCCCGAAGTCGCCTTGCGCGCCGCCAGCCACAGCAGCCAGCAGCCCAGCACGCCCATCAGGAGCGAGAAGAACACCGAATCGAAGTTGATGACCGAGAAGTCGACGACCTCCGTCTGCGGCTTGTTCTGCAGATGCTGGAGATGGTGAATGATGTATTCACCGGCGGTGGGTGCTTGACCTTCGACTGCCATGCTGTTGTTCCTGAAACCTGTCGTCCATCAACGTCCGCGCCATAGCAGCGCGAACCAGTTCACTTTCATGCACACCACCATCGTGACCAGCAGCACCGGCCAACTCAATTGCGGCACGACCTTTGCTGCGACCACCAGCATGGCAATGGCCACACCGATCTTCAACATCTCCCAGAACATGAAACCGGCAGCCGCAGCCACCGGGTTTCGCGTTCCGCGTGTCATTCCGCGCGCCAGCAGAGCACTCGGAATGACCGCCGACGCCGCACCGTAGAGCGCCGACCAGGCCACTCCCGAACCCGGCACGACAGCCCAGGCGATCAGGGCGCAGAGCAAGCCGCAAATCGCCTGCACCGCCACCACCCGCCAGGGCGACACCATCGGCTGCCGCTTTCGCAGCGCCTGGGCCTGTTCGGCACTCAGGCTTTGCGAAGCATCGTCTACCGGCTCCGAGCCGGTGTCGGGCCAGTCGCGCGGCTCGCGTGAAGCGCTCGCGTTCATGCTCGGGTCGGCTCTCTTTTCGGCAAAACCAAGGGAGTTTACGTGAAAACCCGCGCTGTTTATGTCGTTGCCACCCGGTTCCGCCGGGCAGCGGCGTTATCGCCGCGCCAGCGCTGCGATCACCGCTAATAGGCGTGGGTGCCGAGGTTGAGCGAGTGCACCATGGCCGCATCGGGCGTGCGCAGTGCCTGCAAGGAGGCTTGCGCGGCATGCACGAGCAGACCGAGATCGGAGCCCAGGCCGACAAAGTCGAAACCCGCCGCCCGCACCTGGGCAGCCATCTCCGGCGTGCCCGCCAGGGTGCCGATCGGCAGGCCGGCGGCGCGTGAGCGCTCGGCCGCCTGCGACATCGCCGTCATCACCGCAGGATGCCGGGCGTCGCCGCCGTGGCCCATGGCCGCCGAGAGATCGGCCGGCGCGATGAACAGCGCATCGACGCCCTCGACCGCCGCAATGCGCTCGAGCGCATCGAGCGCATGCGGCGTCTCGAGCTGGGCGATCAGCGCGACCGCCGCGTTGGCCGCACCGGTGTCGAGCCGCTGGGTGCCGTAACGCGTGGCGCGGCTCATGGCGGCAGCGCCACGATGCCCGAGCGGCGGATAGCGCAGCGCGGCTACCGCGCGCTCGGCTTCTTCGGCGCCTTGCACGCGCGGCACCATCAGCGTGGTGGCGCCAGCGTCGAGCACGCGCTTGAACCCCACCGGATCGTTGCCTGCCAGCCGCACGATCGGCACCAACTTGGTCGAGGCCAAAGCCTGCAGCAGCGCCACCACCCCGGGCAGTTCGAGCGGCGAATGCTCCATGTCGAGGACCGCCCAGTCGAAGCCGGCATGGCCGATGGCCTCGGCCACCAGCGGGCTGGCCGACATGATCCAGGTGCCCAGCGGGACGCGCTGATGGCTGGCCCGAGGGTGGGCGTCGACACCGCGGGTCGGGTGCTGCAGCAGTTGCTTGAAGGCATTCATCGCGAAGTCTCCTCGGGCAGGCGTGACGGTCGGGAAGGCACTACAAGCCGGCACCTGCCGCGGCCGGTGCCGGCTGTGCGCAAAGGCCGACCCGTGACCGCTCAGTACCTGGAGCCGGAGCCTTCCAGCGCAACGCGCAGGTAGTGTGCTCCGGGCAGCGGGTTGAAGTAGTAGGGCGGCACTTCCTCGAAGCCGAGCGAGGCGTAGAGCTCGCGCGCCGCCTCCATCTCGTCGAGTGTGTCGAGCAGCATCGCCGAATAGCCTGCCACGCGGGCGCGGTCGATCAGCGTCTCGGTCAGCAAGCGGCCTAGGCCGAAACGGCGGAAGGCGCGCCGCACGTACAGGCGCTTCATTTCGCAGGCGTTGGCCTCGTCGGCGTCGGGCAGGGGCCGCAGGGCCACGCAGCCGGCCAGCGCGCCGTCGCACCAGGCCAGCAGCAGGGCGCCAGCCGGCTCGGCGTACTCGCCCGGCAGGCCCGCGAGTTCGGCGTCGAAGTTCTGAAAGCACAGATCGATGTCGAGCGCGGCGGCGTACTCGCGGAACAGCTCGCGCGCGTCGTCGAACTGCTCCGGCGTGGCCGGCGTGACGAGCACGACGTCGCAGGCCGCTTCCATCGTCAGGGCGGCGACGATCCGGGTGCCGCGGCAACGGCGTAAAGCTCGGTCCAGGCCGGGACGGGCGAAGCAAGAGGGGTGGCGGTCATCGCGGGTAGGCGTCGGGCCAGGAGGTTGCAG
>NZ_JACDCU010000129.1 GCF_013817365.1 Methylibium sp.
CAGAGGCGCCTGAACGTTGAGAACATGGATCTGTGCATCTGGGCGGCCGCGCAGTGCGTGCAATGCGAAGGCCAGCGCGCGCAGCGAACTGGATGAGCCGTCGATCGGTATCAGCGCTGTGTTCATGGGGTGGTCCTTTGCGGTGCTATTCCTTGCGCGCATTCGGGTTCATGGCTGCGGCAGGGTCGTGACAGCGCATCCAGGCACCCCACGTCACCGAGAATTGCGTAGACCTGCCCGACCGACGACTGGTCGCGGCGCGCCAGTAGGTGAGAGTGCGGCGCAGCAAATCCCCCGACAAGCGGGCCGTTCGGGGTTTCAGTGGAGGCCGTCTTGGTCATCATGGTTGATTCCGGGGTAATGGGCAGGCCGAGCAATTGCAGACGCTGCGCGCAATCGTCGATTCCTCGTCGGTGCGGATCACCCGAACCCGCACCGTGCTGCTGGCAGCGGAAATGACAGCGGCGTTGCCGGACTCGCCGAGATTCAGATCGGCATCGAGGTCGATGCCCAGAATGCCCAGGCCCTCGCAGATGCGCGAGCGCACTTCGTATGCGTGCTCGCCGATGCCACCGAGCGCAGCGGCGTAGGGGCCGATGAGTTTCTTCACCTGATAGCAGAACAGCGCCACGGCTTCGGCGGCACGCACGTCGCTGGCTTGCCGCTCGAGCAGGTCGCGCATGTCGGCACTGGTCTCGGGGACGCCGAGCAGGCCCGACTGTGAATTCAGCAGCTCGTTGAGTTGCTCGGCGCCGAATTTTTCGGTGCGCGCCAAGTAGTACAGCAACCCCGGGTCGACATCGCCCGAGCGCGTGCTCATCGGCAGGCCACCGCTCGGCGTGAAACCCAAACTGGTGTCGACCGGCATGCCGTCGCGCACGGCGGCCAGGCTGGCGCCGTTGCCGAGGTGTGCGAGAACGATGCGCCCGCGCGCCGCATAACGGTCGTCGAGCTGCGCAACTTCGGGCATCAGGAACTGGTAGGACAGACCGTGAAAGCCCAGGCGCCGCAACCCCTGCGCCTCGTAGCGGCGCGCAATCGGCAGCAAGCTCGCGACGCGCGGCATCTCGTGTTGGAACGCGGTATCGAAGCAGGCCACGTGCGGCAGTTGGGGGCAGCGCTCGCGAACCGCCTCGATCAGCCCGATTTCATGCGGCAGGTGTGCGGTGTCAAAGGGGCTGAGCTGACGCAGCCGCTCGATCATTTCGTCGCTGAGGCGCTCGGGGCTCGAATAGAACGGCGCACCACGCACCACACGGTGCCCCACCGCTGCCAGCGTGGCAAGCGGCCTGCGCTGGTCAAGCCAATCGAGCAGGGCCACCGCCGCACTTTGGTGATCGCGTGCGTCGAGCGCGCGCGAGAAAGTATCGCCAGGTGCCGGCCCGGTTGCCTTGAAGGCCGGGACGCTCGAGCCGATGCGCTCGATGTGGCCTGCAACAACCTTGTGCAGCGACGGCGGTGATTCGAACAGCGCGAACTTGATGCTCGACGAACCCGCATTCAGCACCAGGGTCGTCGGCGCTGCCGTCGCCGCGGCGTCCGTGTCTGAGAGCGCCTGCGGCCCTTGCGTTAGCGTGGCCATGTCGCTGCGGCTACGCGACATGAAACCTCGGGTTCATCGGGAAGGCCACCCCGGCGAACAGCAACCTCCTTTGCCTGAGGCCCGGTGAAGCGCGGCCAGGACTGCAGCGCGAAGGCAACCGCGCGTTCGCGCTGCAGTCGTGCGGCCAGCGCTTCATCGTCGCCACCCGCATTTTGAACGGACCCTCGCCGCGATCATGAGCCGACGGTGATGTTGTCTATGACGTTGCAGACACCGGGCGTTCCCCAGGCAGCGTTCCTCGCCATATCGCGTTCCGCCCAAGTCGGGAGCTTGCCCGTCAGCGTCACATCCGCGCCGCGGACTTCAACCGAGATCTTCTGGGCATCGGCGTGGGCGTGTCGCTTCGGCGCTGCCTCGATGTCGGTTTTCACCGCGCTTGCCGCTACCTTCGGCTTGATCACAAGCTGGTCGCTGACGCCTGTCACACTTAAGAGATAGCGCACGGCCGACGCCGCAGACTGACGTTGATACTCCCAGTTCAGTGGTCCGGACAGAGTGACCCAACCGGCTTCGACTGTGACTTTGACCGAGTCCTTCGGCAAAAACGTCGTCCACTGCAGAGCGTTCTCCACGGATCGCGCAATGTCCCCATCGGTTCGCTTGCTCGACCCCGGAAGCGAAACATCGATGTCCGTGGCCAGGGCCTTGACGCCGTAGACGCGCTGGGCAGCATGTTCCGCACTCCGCTTTTCCGCGTGCCTGTCGACGTGCCCGGCCAGCGTCACGATGCCATCCACGACCTTGACCCCGATCTTCGCGGCGTTTACCGAGGGTTCCCACTGCAGTTCTGCGAGAACGTCCTGCTGCAGTTGTGTGTCGGTCTTCATAGTCTTCTTCCATCTCGATGGGGAACGCTGACCTTGCGCTGAAGGCTTCGTCCCGTCCTTGATCCAGCGCAAGCAATTGATCCACGGTTCGCGCGCCATCCTCGGCGGCAGCGCGCCGTCGCACTGACGGCCGGGCCCTCGATGCATGCATCGCCGCCTGATGAGCTTGCGCAAGCCTCGCCCCGCGCCCCGGGCCTAAGGTGATGTCCTGTTCTCTTTGCATCCCCGAGGGCCACGCCATGAAAATGCGCTTCGCTCGCTCCGAATCGCGATTGACCGGGAGCGTGTTCCTGTGGCTGTGGCTGTGGCTGGCGCCGCTGCTTGGCTTGCTGCTGGTCGATCCGGCGGCGGCCGCACCACCCGCTTCGACGTGGCTGGACGCAAGCGGGCGGCCAACAGCGAGCGCGCGCGACGCGCTTCAGTTGCTCGCAGATGCCCCGGCCGATGGGCTGGTGGCGCAGGACTACCAGGCCCGCGAACTCGCCCTGCAGGCCGCGGCACTGAGCGGCGCGTCCGAAGCCGATGCGCCGTCCGCGCAGGCCTTCGAGCGCGAGCTCGCCGCCGCGATGCAGCGCTTCCTGCACGACCTGCACCGTGGCCGCGTCGATCCGCGTTCGCTCGGCTTTCGGATCGAACGGCGCGAAAGCGAAGTACCGGATTTCGCAGCCTTGCTACAGGCCGCTGCAGCCGAGCAACGCCTGCCACGGGCGGCGGCCGACCTGCGCCCCCGCCTGGTGCAGTACGGCAAGCTGCGCGAGGCGCTCGCGCGCTACCGCGTGCTGGCCGCAGACTCATCGCTGGTCCCGCTGCCCACCATTGCACCGGCCAGGTCGCTGAAGATCGGCGACGCCTACACCGGCGCGGCCGCACTGCAGCGCCGGCTCGCCGCGCTCGGCGACCTGCCGGCCGATACGCCGCCGGCGGGCGAGCGCTACGACGCCGTGCTGGTCGATGGCGTCAAGCGCTTCCAGGCACGGCACGGCCTCGAGGCCGATGGCACGCTCGGAAGCACGACGCTTGCCGCGATGAACGTGCCGCTCGCGCAGCGGGTGCGGCAACTCGAACTGGCGTTGGAGCGCCTACGCTGGCTGCCTGAGCTGAGCGGCCAGCCCTTCATCGGCATCAACATCCCGATGTTCCGCCTGTGGGCCTGGGACCCCGCCGCGCCGGCCGCGCAACTGATCGACATGGGTGTCGTCGTTGGGCGCGCGCTGAATACGCAGACGCCGGTGCTGATGGAACAGATGCGCTATCTCGTCTTCCGGCCGTACTGGAACGTGCCGCGTTCCATCGTGCGCAAAGAAGTACTGCCGGCCATCGCGCGCGACCCCGACTACCTGCCACGTCACGACATGGAGATCGTGCGCGGCGCCGGCGACACCGCACAGCCGGCCGAAGCAAGCAGCAGCGAGAACCTGGCCCTGCTGCGCCAGGGCGTGCTGCGCGTGCGCCAGCGCCCGGGGCCTAAGAACTCGCTCGGCCTGGTGAAGTTCATCTTTCCGAACGACGCCAACGTGTACCTGCACGACACACCGGCCACGCAGCTGTTCGGCCGCGCGCGGCGCGACTTCAGCCACGGCTGCGTGCGGGTGGAAAGGCCGGTCGCGCTCGCACAGTGGGTGTTGAAGGATCAGCCGGAGTGGACGCGCGAGCGCATCGAAGCTGCGATGGCAGGCCCTGCATCGCTGCGCGTGGACCTCGTGCGGCCGCTGCCGGTGATCCTGTTCTACATGACCGCCATGGTGATGCCCGCGGGCCAGTCGCTGCACTTTGCGCAGGACATCTACGGCCACGATGCCCGGCTGGCCCGGGCACTGGCGAAGCGGCGCGGCGCCCCGTAGCTACCAGGCGCGCACGCGGCCGCAGTCCACGTGCACGAAGTTCGACGCCGCGTAGTAACCCACGCCACCCGCGCGCAGCGCCAGCGCGGCATTGCGCAGCGTGGTCAGCGGCACGTCGCCAAGGCGGATGTCGATGGCCTGCCCGCGCATGTGCAGGCTGCCGCTGGCCACGCCGCTGCTGCGCTCGTGCAGCACCGCGTTGGTGGCCGGCGAGCGGTAGCCCGAGATGATCTGGAACGCCCGCGTGCTGCCGGTGAGCGAGCCCAGCCCATGCAGCAGGTCGAGCAGCGCAGGATCGACGGCGCCGACATCGCCGGTGCGGAAGTCACGCAGCAGGTGATTGACGGCCGCCAGCGCATCGGGCAGGTAGCGATCGGCCTGGAAATACTCCACGACCAGCTTCTCGCCGGTGTGCAGGTTGTCGAAGTTCAAGGCGCGCGGCGCGCCGCTGCCGGCCCGCGCCCAGCTCGGGCCGATGGCGAGTGCGGACGCCCCGAGTGTGGCGACGAAGCAGCGGCGGGAGGGGCTATTCACGATGGCAGGCAGGCTAAGCTGGCGAGGAGTCCTCCATCATAGGGGTGACAACGGTCGGGCTTCAATGGACGCGCTCGCAAATCGCGTCGAGCCTCGAGGCAACCGTGCGATGCATCCTGCCAACGCGAGGCAGACGTGCCTGCTTCTTCACTGCGGAGGCGGCTCGAACAGAGAAGACGCCGTTACGCTTGGCGCCGCTCCTGCGCTGGAACGCCGAGCGATGACGCCGCTTGACATCCAACAAGCGAGCCGGTCGTGCGAGGTTCTATGGTCGGCCTGTGAACGTCAGCGCCGTCGCGAGTGCTGATCGTGCCAAGCAAAGGAATGCGATGAAGATCTTGTTGCCAGTCGATGGCTCCGAATACGCCCTTGCAGCCGTGCGCCATGCAATCCGTCTCGTCGGTGAAGGGCTCCAGGCCAGTCTCGTCCTCGCCAACGTGCAGGCACCGGCCTATCTGATCGAGGTGCTGCTCGTCGACCCCGACGCCGTCGGGCGCGCCACCGGAGCCACCGCAGCGAACGCAATCGAGGGTGGCCGCGCACTGCTGGATCAGACGACCATTGCGTATCAGGTCGAGCCCGCCACCGGCGAGCCGGTACCCGTTCTGCTGGGGCTGATCGAGCGCTTGGGATGCGACGCAGTCATCATGGGCATGCGTGGGCACGGTGCTCTGCGCGCCACGCTTCTCGGGTCGGTGTCGCAGGGGCTGGTTCACTCGGCAAGCGTGCCCGTGACCTTGGTCAAGCTGGCTGCCTTGCCCGTCACTTGAAAGCGTCGCAGAAGCCAGGGGCAGCATGTTTGGGTCAGCGTCAGCCGTTTGCGCTGGATCAATGCGCCAGCCGTTGATGACGAATAGTCTGGCTGGAGTGACGTTCGCTGCGGCGCACAGAGGTGGAGCCCGCAGCGAACGATGCCGAACGCCCACCCTGACTGGAATCCGCCATGACCCCGACGCTCGAATCACAAGCGCTTGCCGCAACGACACTCCCCGACGGTTTCGACGTGCTCGACGTCTGTCACCGGCAGACCGTGCTGACTCTGGGCAAGCTTGCGGCCCTGATCTCCAGCCTTGTCAGGACCGGCCCGGACCCCGATTCGCGCGCCTTGGCCAACGAAATCATCCGGCACTTTTCGACCACCGCACGTCTGCATCATGAAGACGAAGAGCGTCATCTGTTCCCGCGCCTGCTGCGCGACGGTGACGCGGCAACCACCCAGACCGTGCAGCGCCTGCAGCAGGATCACGCTTGGCTCGAGCAGGACTGGAAGGAAATCTTGCCCCACCTCGACGCCGTGGCGTCGGGTCAGTCCTGGTACGACCTCGACTTTCTGCGTGAAGCCGCAGCGGTCTTCACCGCCCTCTCTCACGACCACATCGCGCTCGAGGAGTCGTTCATCTACCCGCATGCGCGCAGTCGCATGGGCGATGGCGAGCGCCGAGATATGGGCAGAGAGATGGCGGCGCGCCGACGCCCAGAGCGCCAACCCGTCCAGCTGTGAAGGTCCAAGAGCTTGTTGGTGTTCGGTCCCGGATGATTACTTGCTACAAAGCAAGCGCCCATTGCTCTTCGGCCGACAGGTGCTGAAGGCGATCGTGGCGGGATGGACGACCAAGGCACGCCATGTGATCACTTTGCACAAGAACGCGACGACCACGCTGATGATTCGCGCGACGAGTTCGCGCGAGCCTACGGCATGGACCGCTACGCGACGTTGAAGGCGAAGTACGACCCGCGCGGGGAGATGCTGGGCCTCTACGAGAAATGCGTGCTGCAAGGTTGATACAGGCCGCGCTTTTGTCCGGACTTCGGAGAGGTTACGGCTTCAGGGACGGTGTGAAGATGTTCGTCCGCATCGCTCGACCGCTCGTACTCGGTGGCGCCGCGTTTCGGCGCACAGGGCAACCACCGTCGCGCTGCTGTCACGCCTCTACGGCTGACTTGCGCTAGATCAAGTGACCCTCCGCAGTCGCGTTGGATCATTACGACATGGGCAAACCCGATCGCATCAACACCAAGCGGCGGACGCGATGAGTTGCAAGCGCGCCGGCCTCGCCGGCATCAAGGCTGCACGGCCGCAGAGATCGCCGACGATCCATTCGCAGGTTGGCTCGGGTGTGTCGGCATGAACGAGCTCGTCCACTCGGTCGGTCTGGGCTCGAGAGTCGGGGAAGACATCAACGGCCCCGGGGCGTGCGCGCAGGCCTTGCACCCGCCAGTTGCGTTGCACCCTTTGGTCGAGGCAGCGTCCGACCTGCTGAAGCGGCTGTTTCGCGGCTTCAAGGGGAGGCTCGCGATGCGGTTGTGGAACGGAACACCCTTGAAGCTCGGCAGCACCGGGGGTGAAGACGCCGAGCCGCCGTTCACGCTGGTGTGCCGGAGCCCGGGCGCTGTCCGAACCATGGTCGTTGGTCGTGACCCCCTGCGCCTCGCCGAGGCCTACTTCCGGGACGACATCGACATCGAAGGCGACTTCTTCGCCGCGCTCGGCCTGAAGGATCATCTGCACGCGATCCGGCTCTCCTTGCGGGACCGACTGGGCGCCCTGCTCAGCGCCATGCGGTTGCCCGCGGCCGGTGGCAGTTGCGTATGGGCCGGAGCGGAACGCTCGCTCCTGCGCGGGCGCAACGAACAGGCGCATTCGAAAACGGGGAGCCGCGAGGCGATCGCCTTCCATTACGACGTCTCGAACGAGTTCTATGCCTTGTGGCTCGACGAGGCCATGGTGTACTCGTGCGCCTACTTCGAGCAGCCGAGCGACGACCTGGAACGGGCTCAGCAGGCCAAGCTCGACCACATCTGCCGCAAGCTCCTGCTGCAGCCGGGCGAGCGACTGCTCGACATAGGCTGCGGCTGGGGTGCGCTGGTCATCCACGCGGCCACTCATTACGGCGTCCGCGCTCACGGAATTACGCTCAGCCGGCATCAGCTGGAGTTGGCGCGCCAGCGCATCGCCCAGGCCGGCCTCCAGGAACGGGTGACGGTTGATCTTTGCGACTACCGCGACCTCCCGGGCGAGTCGCTTTACGACAAGGTCTCCAGTGTCGGCATGTTCGAGCATGTTGGCCTGAACAACCTGCCCGTCTACTTCGCGGCGGTGCACCGCCTTCTGAAACCGGCGGGCCTGTTCCTCAACCACGGAATCACGCACGACGTGGAAGGCTGGAGCAAGACACTCTCCACCGAATTCATCAACCACTACGTATTCCCCGGCGGGCAGCTGGACACCATCAGCAATATCCAGCGCGTCATGGAGCGGGAGAGGTTCGAGATCGCCGACGTCGAAGCGCTGCGGCATCACTACGCGTTGACGCTCAGGCATTGGGTCTCTCGGCTGGAGCGCCATCACACGCAGGCACTGGAGTACGTCAGTGAATCGACGTACCGAGTCTGGCGGCTGTACATGGCCGTTTGTGCGCTCGAGTTCGAGTCCGGCGGAATCGGTGTGTACCAGGTCCTCGCGAGCAAACGCGACGCCGGCCGCACGTCTCTACCCTTGACGCGGCGACACATGTACCCGTGAGCCGCCGCACCGCCACGTGCTAATCAAACCGTTCAAGAACAACGAGGACTCCATGAGCACCTACACGCCGACACTTGGAAGCGCACCGGCAACACCCGTCATCACGAGTGGAACGAAGGGTCGGCTCGGGTCCGGCCTGCTCGTCGCGCTCGTGCTCGGCTCCATCCTCGGCAGCGGCATCTTCGGCCTGCCGCAGAACATGGCCGCCGGCGCGGGCGCGGGCGCCATCCTGTTGGGCTGGTTGATCACCGGCGCGGGAATGCTGACCCTGGCGTTGGTCTATCAGATGATCGCGCTGCGCAAGCCCGATCTGAACAATGGCATCTACGCCTATGCGCGCGCCACGGCCGGAGACTACGTCGGTTTCAACTCCGCCTGGGGCTACTGGGTCAGCGCCTGGATCGGCACTGTGGGGTATCTGGTCGCGGCGTTCGCGGCCCTCGGGTACTTCTTTCCGGCCTTTGGCCCATCGGGCCCGTCTACACCGCAGGCGAGGCGGACCGTATCGGCCGTGACCGCGGCTGGAACATGTCCGCGGACGGCAATGTGTTTCGTCGCGTTGTGGCTTCTCCCGCACCTCTACGCGTGCTGTGCCTGCAGCCGATCGAATGGTTGCTCTCGCAGGGTACGCTCGTGATCGCCGCAGGTGGCGGCGGCATCCCGGTGGCCACGGCCGCGGATGGGGCCGGCCTGCATGCCGTCGACGCGGTCATCGACAAGGACGCCTGCAGCAGTCTCTTGGCGCGCGATCTGGGTGCGGAACTTCTAAACTA
>NZ_JACDCU010000499.1 GCF_013817365.1 Methylibium sp.
TACCTTTGCAGTGACCAAACGGGCCGCGCGCAGCGGCCGCAACCCGCGCACCGGCGACGCGATCAAGATCAAGGCCGCAAAGGTGCCGAAGTTCCGCCCCGGCAAGGCTTTGAAGGAAGCGCTCAACTGACGGCGATCGGGTGCTTAGCTCAGTCGGTAGAGCGGCGCCCTTACAAGGCGTAGGTCGGCGGTTCGAGCCCGTCAGCACCCACCACACATTTCCCGATCCCCTGGTCACCGACCCTGCCGAACGCTTCGATAGAATTCGGGCCTTGTCAGGTGCACCGCAGACTGCGGCGCTGACCGCCGGTCCCCAGCAAAGGCGAACCTCGGTTCGCCTTTGTCGCATGTGGGCACTGCCCACCGTTTTCTCCGAGGCCGTCCGATGTTCGAGTTGATTCGCAACAACACCAAGGCGTTGATGTTCGTGCTGGTGGTGTTGATCATTCCCTCCTTCGTGTTTCTCGGCGTGGAGGGCTATAGCGGCTTCTCCGAAGGCAATGTCGAAGTGGCCGAAGTGGCGGGGCAGCCGATCACGCAGGCCCAGTGGGATGCGGCTCACCGCGCCCAGATCGAGCGCATGCGCTCGCAGGCGCCCGACATCGACATCGGCTTGCTCGACACGCCGCAGATGAAGCAGCAAACGCTCGAAGGTCTGGTGCGCGAGCGGGTCGTGCGCGTCGCCGCCAACGACTTGCACCTGGGCGTCAGCGACGAACGGCTGCAGCGGATTTTCGTGAACGACCCGCAGTTCGCCTTCCTGCGCAAGCCCGACGGCAGCATCGACACCGAACTGTTGAACGCGCAAGGCCTCAGCGCCGAGCAATTTGCGCAGCAGTTGCGCCAGGACGTGGCCATGCGTCAGGTGCTGCTCGGCGTGGCCGACACAGCGCTCGGCGCCAGCACGCCGACCAGCACGGCGCTCGACGCGCTGCTGCAGCGGCGCGAGGTGCGCATCGCCCGCTTCGAAGCCAAGAACTATGTCGATCAGGTCAAGCCGACCGAGGCTGAGATCGCCACTTACTACAACGACCCCGCACGCGCCGATGCGTTCATGGCGCCCGAGCGTGCCAAGGTCGAGTACGTCGTGCTCGACCTCGACGCGCTGGCGCAGGACATCTCGGTCAGCGAAGAGGAACTGCGCAAGTACTACGCCGAGAACGCCGCGCGCTTCAGCACGCCCGAGGAGCGCCGCGCGAGCCACATCCTCGTCAAGGCGGGGCGCGAAGCGCCTGCCGCCGAGCGCGAGAAGGCCGGGGCCGAGGCCGCCGCGCTGCAGGCCGAGGCGAAGAAGAATCCCGATAGCTTCGCGGAGCTGGCGAAGAAGAACTCGGACGATCCGGGTTCGGCGGCGCAGGGCGGCGATCTCGACTTCTTCGCTCGCGGCGCGATGACCCAGCCCTTCGAGGAGGCCGCCTTCGCCATGAAGACCGGCGAAATCAGCGACGTGGTCGAGAGCGATTTCGGCTACCACGTGATCAAGCTCACCGGTGTGCGTGGCGGCGGCAAGAAGAGTTTCGAGGAAGCACGCGCCGAGATCGAGGCCGAGGTGAAGCAGCAGCTCGCGCAGCAAAAATTCGCCGAGGCTGCTGAGATGTTCAGCAACATGGTCTACGAGCAGTCCGACAGCCTCCAGCCCGCCGCCGAGAAACTCGGCCTGAAAGTGCGTTCGGCTGAAGGCATCACGCGCATGCCGGGCCAAGGGGCCGATGGCGTGCTCGCCAGCCAGAGTTTTCTGACGGCGCTCTTCAGTGACGACGCGCTGCGCAACAAGCGCAACACCGAGGCGGTGGAGACCGGCCCGAACCAACTGACTTCGGGCCGCGTGGTCGAGCACACGCCGGCACGTAAGTTGCCGCTCGATGCCGTCGAGGACCAGATCCGCCAGCAGATCGTTGCCGACCGTTCCGCCGCGCTGGCGCGCAAGGAAGGCGAGGCAAAGCTTGCGGCCTGGAAGGGCGGCGCTCCGGCCGAAGCCTTCGAGCCGCCGATCACGATCTCCCGCGAACAGTCGCGCACGCTGCCGCGGTCGCTCATCGAGGCGGTGATGTCGGCGTCGGCGGCCTCCCTGCCAGCATGGACGGGCGTGGACTTCGACGAAGAGGGCTATGCCGTGGTGCGCATCGACAAGCTAGTGCCGCGCGATCCCTCCCAAGAGGACCGCCAGCAGTTGCAGCAGCAGTATGCGCAGCTGTGGGGCGCGGCCGAAGCCGAGGCTTACTACGCCTCGCTGCGCAAGCGCTACAAGGCCGAGGTCACGGGTACGGCAACTGCTGCCGGCAACGCTCCATAGCCGGCGTCGCGACAGGGCGCATGGCTATAATCCAGTTCCTGTGGTGGCTGTAGCTCAGTTGGTAGAGTCCAGGATTGTGATTCCTGTTGTCGTGGGTTCGAGCCCCATCAGCCACCCCACCCGAAGCCGTTGATCTCCAACGGCTTTTTTCATGCCCGCTCGGCCGACCACTTCTCGCCGAACGCACGTCCGGATCTGCGCGGTCGGTAGCGCCGGCGATGTCTATCCCTTCATCGCCATTTCGCAAGCCCTGCTGGAGCGGGGGCACGAAGTTCAGATGCTGACTTCGCCTCGCTTTCGCGCCCCGGTCGAGCGAGCCGGCATCGGCTTCGTTCCTTTCGGCTCGACCGCCGACTACGAGCGTCTCGTGCAATTGCCGGATCTGTGGCATCCCCGACGCGGGCTTCAGCTCATTCTTCGCGAACTGCTCGACCGGCTGGCTGAATCGACCGCGGCGCTGGAGCAGTTGGTGCGGC
>NZ_JACDCU010000130.1 GCF_013817365.1 Methylibium sp.
TCTCTTCCGGGATCATCACGGTCTTGATGCCACCCCGGTGAGCCGCCAGCAGCTTTTCCTTCAATCCGCCGATCGCCGTGATTTCGCCGCGCAGCGTGATCTCGCCCGTCATCGCGACGCCGGCACGCACCGGTATGCCGGTCAAGGCCGAAACGAAGGCCGTCGCCATCGCCGCACCCGCGCTCGGGCCGTCCTTGGGTGTGGCGCCGTCGGGCACGTGGATGTGGATGTCGCGCTTCTCGAACAGCTCGTCCTTGATGCCCAGGCGGCGAGCGCGTGAGCGCACCACCGAGCGTGCGGCCTCGACCGACTCCTTCATCACGTCGCCCAAAGATCCGGTGCGAATGATGTTGCCCTTGCCCGGCATCACCGCGGCCTCGATGGTCAGGAGGTCGCCCCCCACCTCGGTCCACGCCAGCCCGACCACCTGCCCGACCTGATCGTCCTTCTCCGCCATGCCGTAGTCATAGCGGCGCACGCCGAGAAAATCGTTGAGGTTGTCTTCGGTCACCACGACCCGGCTCTCGTACTTCTTGAGCGAGATGCCCTTGACCACCTTGCGGCAGATCTTCGAGATCTCGCGTTCGAGCGAGCGCACGCCGGCCTCGCGCGTGTAGTAGCGAATGATGCCGCGCAGCGCGCTCTCGGTGACCTCGAGTTCCTCTTCCTTCACGCCGTTGTTCTTCTGCTGCTTGGGCAGCAGGTACTTCTGCGCGATGTTGAGTTTCTCGTCCTCGGTGTAGCCGGCGAGGCGGATCACTTCCATCCGGTCGAGCAGCGCCGGCGGAATATTGATCGTGTTGGACGTGGCGATGAACATCACGTCCGACAGGTCGAAATCGAGCTCGATGTAGTGGTCGCTGAAGGTGTGGTTCTGCTCGGGATCGAGCACTTCCAGCAGCGCCGACGACGGGTCGCCGCGGAAGTCCATGCCGAGCTTGTCGATCTCGTCGAGCAGGAACAACGGGTTGCGCGTGCCGACCTTGGCGAGGCTCTGCAGCACCTTGCCAGGCATCGAGCCGATGTAGGTGCGGCGGTGGCCGCGGATCTCGGCCTCGTCGCGCACGCCGCCCAGCGCCATGCGCACGAACTTGCGGCCGGTGGCGCGCGCCACGCTCTGGCCGAGCGAGGTCTTCCCCACGCCGGGCGGGCCCACGAGGCACAGGATCGGCGCCTTGACCTTGTCCACGCGTGTCTGCACCGCGAGGTACTCGAGTATGCGGTCCTTGACCTTCTCCAGGCCGTAGTGATCTTCGTTGAGCACGTCCTCGGCACCGACGAGGTCGTGCTTGATCTTGGTCTTCTTGGCCCAGGGCAGGTTGACGAGCGTGTCGATGTAGTTGCGCACCACCGTCGCTTCGGCCGACATCGGCGACATGAGCTTCAGCTTCTTGAGCTCGGCGTCGGCCTTCTTGCGCGCCTCCTTGGGCATCTTGGCGGCGATGATCTTCTTCTCGAGGTCCTCGAGGTCGGCGCCCTCCTCGCCCTCGCCGAGTTCCTTCTGGATCGCCTTGACCTGCTCGTTGAGGTAGTACTCGCGCTGGCTCTTCTCCATCTGGCGCTTGACGCGGCCGCGGATGCGCTTTTCCACCTGCAGGATGTCGACCTCGTGCTCGAGTTGCTCGAGAAGCTTTTCGAGCCGGGCGTTCACCGAGAAAAGATCAAGCACTTCCTGCTTGCTCTCGAGCTTGAGCGGCAGGTGCGCCGCGATGGTGTCGGCCAGGCGGCCGGCGTCGTCGATGCCGGCGATCGAAGTCAGGATCTCGGGCGGAATCTTCTTGTTGAGCTTGACGTATTGGTCGAACTGCTGAGTCACCGCACGGCGCAGCGCCTCGACCTCGGGGCTCGCCCCCTGCTCGGGCGGCACCGGCACCACGTCGGCGGTGAAGAACTCGCCGCTGTCGTCGATGCTGGTGGTGTTGGCGCGCTGCATGCCTTCGACCAGCACCTTCACGGTGCCGTCGGGCAGCTTGAGCATCTGCAGGATGCTGGAGACGCAGCCGACCTCGAACATGTCTTCTGGCTTGGGCTCGTCCTTGCCGGCAGCCTTCTGGGCAACAAGCATGATTTGCCGGCCGGCTTCCATCGCCGCTTCCAGCGCCTTGATGGATTTGGGCCGGCCGACGAACAGCGGAATGACCATGTGGGGGAACACGACCACGTCGCGCAGCGGCAGCAGCGGCAGGGTGATCGATTCGGCGGGAAGAACCGGGTGTCCGGACATGGGGAGCCTCTCTTTCTCAGGCCCACATGGAGCCCGAGCGTGGGATTGCAAGGATGGCTGTGAGACCGGCGTGGCAGGGGCCGCGCCGGCAGCCTGTCGAAAAGCAGAGAGGGAAAAAAGGCGTTTAGGCGCTGGCCTTGGCCTGTTCGCGGTACACCAGCAGCGGCTTGGCCTGGTCGTCGATCGTGTGTTCGTCGAGCACCACCTTGGCCACACCGCTCATCGTTGGCAGCTCGAACATCGTGTCCATCAAGGACTGCTCCATGATCGAGCGCAGGCCGCGCGCGCCGGTCTTGCGTGCCAGCGCCTTTTTGGCGATGGCCAGCAGCGCGGAGGGCCGGATCTCGAGATCGACGCCGTCCATGGCGAACAGCTTGGCGTACTGTTTGACCAGCGCGTTCTTCGGCTCGGTGAGGATCTGCACCATCGCGTCCTCGGTCAACTCGCCGAGCGTCGCCACCACCGGCAGGCGGCCGACCAGCTCGGGGATGAGCCCAAACTTGATCAGGTCCTCAGGCTCGACCTCGCGGAACACCTCGCTGACCTTGCGCTCGGTCTTGCTCTTCACGCTGGCGCCGAAGCCAATACCCGACTTCTCGGAGCGGTTCTGGATCACCTTCTCGAGTCCGTCGAAGGCGCCGCCGCAGATGAACAGAATGTTGGTGGTGTCGATCTGCAGGAAATCCTGGTTCGGGTGCTTGCGCCCGCCCTGCGGCGGCACGCTGGCCATCGTTCCCTCGACCAGCTTGAGCAGCGCCTGCTGCACGCCTTCGCCCGACACGTCGCGCGTGATCGAGGGGTTGTCGGCCTTGCGCGAGATCTTGTCGATCTCATCGATATAGACGATGCCGCGCTGCGCCCGCTCGACCTCGTAGTTGCAGTTCTGCAGCAGCTTCTGGATGATGTTCTCGACGTCCTCGCCCACGTAGCCGGCTTCGGTGAGGGTGGTGGCATCGGCGATCACGAAAGGCACGTTAAGCAGCCGCGCCAGGGTCTGCGCGAGCAGGGTCTTGCCGGAGCCGGTCGGGCCGATGAGCAGGATGTTGCTCTTGGCGAGCTCGACCTCTTCTTTCTTGCCCACCGCGGCCATATGCTTGAGCCGCTTGTAATGGTTGTAGACGGCAACCGCCAGCGTGCGCTTGGCCGGCTCCTGGCCGATCACGTACTGGTCGAGGCTGGCCTTGATTTCGCCCGGCACGGGCAGGTCGCTCTTCGCCGCCTTCGCGTCGGTCCCTTCGGCGGGCACCTCGTCGCGGATGATGTCGTTGCACAGCTCGATGCATTCATCGCAGATGAACACCGAGGGACCGGCGATGAGTTTCTTTACCTCGTGCTGGCTCTTGCCGCAGAACGAGCAGTACAAAACCTTTTCGCTGGAGGAGCCTTTTTTCTCGGGCATGGGACGGGGCCGTCAGGGGAGTCGGAATGATGATAAGGCAAACAAAAACGGGGCCTTCGCACTCGAAAAGGCCCCGTTGCCCACCTAGTTAACGCTTGTCAGCCGGCTGAAGCGCGCTTGTCGATCACCTGGTCGATCAAACCGTAGTCCTTGGCCTCGGGCGAGGACATGAAATAGTCGCGTTCTGAGTCCAGGCGAATCTTCTCCAGGGGCTGCCCGGTGCGCTCGGCGAGGATCTTGTTGAGCGCCTCGCGCAGCTTCAGGATTTCGCGCGCCTGGATCTCGATGTCGGTGGCCTGGCCTTGGGCACCGCCCGAAGGCTGGTGGATCATCACGCGCGAGTTGGGCAGCGCGAAGCGCTTGCCCTTGGCACCGGCTGCGAGCAGGAAGGCGCCCATGCTGGCCGCGATGCCCATGCACAGCGTGGAGACATCCGGCTTGATGAACTGCATGGTGTCGAAGATCGACAGACCCGCGCTCACCGAGCCGCCCGGCGAATTGATGTACAGCGAAATGTCCTTGTCGGGGTTTTCGCTTTCGAGGAACAGCAGCTGGGCAACGACGAGGTTGGCGGTCTGGTCGTTGACCGGGCCGACCAGGAAGATCACCCGCTCGCGCAGCAGGCGCGAGTAGATGTCGTAAGCACGCTCGCCGCGGCCCGATTGTTCGATGACGATGGGCACCATGCCCAGGCTTTGTGTGTCCAGCGCGCTCATGGCACTCCTAGAAATTCATTGGCTGTTAGATGTGGACTGATTATGGTGCGTCAAGAGTGGCGCACGGCGCAGCGCGAAGGCGCCTGCTTCGGGGCACCGCGCCTGGGGAGAGGCGCTCACGGCCGCATTCCGGCTCGCGGGTGCCTTGGCTATCGCAACGGCTGCCGCGTCCGGCGGCAGCGGCGAGACCGTCAGGCCATCAACTCGTCGAACGCGACCTTCTTGTCCTCGACCTTGGCCTGCTCGAGCACGTAGGTGGTGACGTTGTTTTCGATCACCACGGCCTCCACCTCCGCCAGCCGCTGGTTGTCGCCGAAGTACCAGCGCATGACCTCTTCGGGCTTCTCGTAGCTCTGCGCCATCTCCTCGATGTGCGCCTTGATCTGCTCCGGAGTCGCCTGCAGCTTGTTGCTGCGCACCAGTTCCGCCACGACGAGGCCGAGCCGCACGCGCTTTTGGCCCTGCTCCTGGAACAGCTCGGTCGGGATCGGCGCACTGTCGGCGTCCTTGATGCCCCGCTGTTTCAGGTCCGCGCGGGCATTGGCGACCAGCCGCTCCACCTCGTTGTCGACCAGCGCCTTGGGCAGGTCGAGCTCCGAAGCCTTCACCAGCGCATCCATCACCGCTCCCTTGTTGCGGGCGATGACGCGAAACTTGACCTCGCGTTCGAGGTTCTTCTTGATGTCGCCGCGCAGGCCTTCCACGCTGGCGTCGGCGATGCCGAGCGACTTGGCGAAGGCATAGTCGACCTCCGGAAGGTTCTGGGCTTCGATCTTCTTCAGCGTTACCAGGAAGTCGGCCTCCTTGCCGGCGACGTCCTTGCCCTGGTAGTCGTCGGGAAACTGCAGCGGGAAGGTTTTCGACTCGCCGCTCTTCATGCCGCGCACGGCCTTCTCGAAGGCCTCGAGCATGCGGCCTTCGCCGAGGATGAACTGGAAGTCGGTGGCCTTGCCGCCGTCGAAGGGCACGCCGTCGATCTTGCCTTCGAAGTCGATCGTCACGCGGTCGTCGTCGACGGCGCCCTCGCCTGCCGGGCGCTGCTGGAAGGTGCGGCGCTGCTTGCGCAGGATGGCGAGCGTCTTGTCGATGGCCGCCTCGGTCACCTCGGTGGAGACGCGCTCGATCTCGGCGGCGGACAGGTCCCCGATCCTGACCTCCGGATAGACCTCGAAGGTCGCGTCGAAAGCCAGCTCTCCTTCGGAGGCGCCGTCCTTCTCACTGATGCGCGGGCGGCCGGCCACGCGCAACTGCGCCTCGCCCGCTGCCTTGCTGAAGGCCTCGCCGACCTTGTCGTTCATGACCTCGTACTGCACCGAGGAGCCGTAGCGCTGTGCCACCACGCTCATCGGCACCTTGCCCGGCCGAAAGCCATCGGCCTTGACGGTCTTGGAAAGGCGCTTCAGGCGCGACTCGATCTCGTTCCTGAGCGTGTCGGCCGACAGCGTCAGGGTGATGCGGCGTTCGAGTTTTTCGAGGGTTTCGACGGTGACAGCCATGGTGCTTGCTCTTAAGAAACTGAACGGGTTGTTGTTGCGTGTGGTGCGCGGGGCGGGACTCGAACCCGCACACCCTTGCAGGCGTCAGGACCTAAACCTGGTGCGTCTACCAATTTCGCCACCCGCGCTGGAACGATCAGAAAACCCGCCGGCCTTCTGTGGCGATCCGGTGAGCCGGCGATTTTAGCTACAGCTCACATCGCGTCACGGCGGGAGCTTGCGCGCAAGCGCAGGCGCTTCAACCGGCTGCCACGGAAGGAGCCTCCTGCTCGGGCCGCTTCACGCGAAACCACGCGGCGTACATGGCAGGCAGCGCGAGCAGGGTCAGCGCCGTAGCGACGATCAGGCCGCCCATGATGGCGACGGCCATCGGCCCCCAGAACACGCTGCGCGAGAGCGGGATCATCGCCAGCACGGCCGCCGCCGCGGTCAGCACGATCGGCCGGAAGCGCCGCACGGCGGATTCCACGATCGCCGTCCATGTGGGCACGCCACTCGCGCGGTCCTGTTCGATCTGGTCGATGAGGATCACCGAGTTGCGCATGATCATGCCGATGAGCGCGATGACGCCGAGCAGCGCCACGAAGCCGAACGGCTGGCCGAACAGGATCAGCGCACCGGCCACGCCGGCGATGCCGAGCGGGCCCGTCAGAAACACCAGGATCGCGCGACTCACGCTGTGCAATTGCAGCATCAGCAGGGTGAACATGATGAAGAGCATCAGCGGCGCACCGGCGGCGATCGAGCCCTGGCCCTTGCTGCTCTCCTCCACGGCGCCGGCGACCTCGATCGTGTAGCCGGGCGGCATGCGCCGGGCGAGCTCTTGCAGCTCCGGCCAGACCTGCTCGGTGACCGTCGCGCCCTGCAGACCCTCGACCACGTCGCCCTGGACCGTGACCGCGTACTGTCGACCTTCGCGCCACAACACGCCCGGCTCCCAGTCGAAGGCCACTTCGGCGATCTGGGTCAGCGGAATGTTGCGGCCGCTGGCCGTGGGCACGTACGCGTTGCCGATGTCGGTGATGGCGTCGCGCTCGGCCAGCGGCTGGCGCAGCACGATGTCGATCAGGCGGTCGCCCTCGCGGTACTGGCCGACGGTCGTGCCGGAAACGAGGGTGCGCGAAGCCTGCGCAATGGCCTGGCTGGTCACGCCGAGGGCGCGGGCCTTGTCCTGGTCCATGTCCAGCCGCAGCACCTTGACCGACTCGTTCCAGTTGTCGTTGACGCCGCGCATGTTCGGGTTGGCGCTCAGGATCGCCTTGGCCTGGTCGGCCCATTGCCGTACGGCGTCGGCGTCTTCGCCGATCACGCGAAACTGC
Organism: Methylibium sp.; assembly: GCF_013817365.1. GTDB lineage: Bacteria > Pseudomonadota > Gammaproteobacteria > Burkholderiales > Burkholderiaceae_C > Methylibium. Next base: position 7,155 of record NZ_JACDCU010000130.1, read on the forward strand.
ACCGGGTAGGGCACCGGCGGCCCGTTGGGCAGCAGCTTGACCCGCCCGCGCACTTCCGGAAACTCGGCGGCGAGCAGCGCCGGCAAGCGCTTGCGCAGCGACTCCCGTACCGCCAGGCTCTCGGGCAGCACGATGGCCTGCGTGATGTTGGTCTGCGGGAACAACTGGTCAAGCGGCAGATAGAAGCGCGGCACGCCGGAGCCGACCCAACTCGTCACCGACTCGATTCCCGGCTCCTCGAGCATCCGGGCCTCGAAGCGCTTGGCGACCGCCTCGGTCGCCTCGAACGACGAGCCCTCGGGCAGCCAGAGATCGACCATGATCTCCGGCCGGCTCGAATCGGGGAAGAACTGCTGCTGCACGCTGCCCATGCCGACGATGCCGAGCACGAAGCTCAGCACGGTCGCGCCGATGGTGAGCCAGCGGTGTTCCACGCACCAGTTCACGAGCCCGCGAAAGCGCGTGTAGAACGGCGTGTCGAACAGCTCGTGCGGCTCGTCGGGGTTGGCGCGTGGTTTCACCTTGAGCAGCAGGGTTCCCAGGTAAGGGACGAAGTACACCGAGACGAACCACGAAATCAGCAGCGCCGCAGTGGTGACCGCGAAGATCGCGAACGTGTATTCGCCCACGGTGGACTGCGCCAGGCCGATCGGCAGGAAGCCGGCCGCGGTGATCAGCGTGCCGGTCAGCATGGGCATGGCGGTGATTTCGTAGGCGAAGGTCGCCGCGCGCGCCTTGTCGTAGCCCTCCTCCATCTTGCGCACCATCATCTCCACCGAAATGATGGCGTCGTCGACCAGCAGGCCCAGCGCGATGATCAGCGCGCCCAGCGAAATCTTGTGCAGGCCCACGCCCCAGTAGTACATCGTCACGAAGGTGATCGCCAGCACCAGCGGGATGGTGATCGCCACCACAAGGCCCGGCCGCATGTCGATGCGCAAGGGCCGCGTGTGCAGGCCCAGCGCGATGAAGCTCACCGCCAGCACCACGGCGATCGCCTCGAACAGCACCTTCACGAACTCGCCCACCGAGCGCGACACCGCCGCAGGCTGATCCTGGATGCGGCTCAACTCAACGCCCACCGGGAACTCGGCCTGGATCTCGCTGGCCGCACTGTCGAGGTTCTCGCCCAGCGCGATGATGTCGCCGCCTTCGGCCATCGACACGCCCAGCGCGATCACCGGCTTGCCCTGGTGGCGCACCTTCACGCTCGGCGGGTCGATGTAGGCGCGCTGGATCGTCGCGATGTCGCCCAGCCGCAAGCTGCTGGCCGCGCCGCTGGTCTCGTTGACGGCGCGGATCGGAAAGCTGCGCAACTCATCGACGGAATTGAACTGGCCGCCGATGCGCACCTGCAAGGTCTGGCCGGCCGCCGTCAACACACCCGCGCCCTCGACCGCGTTCTGTGCGGTGAGTTGCGCCAGCACGGCATTCAGGTCCAGGCCGAGCTGGGCCAAGCGTTGCTGGGAAATTTCGACGAAGATTTTTTCGGCCTGCACGCCGAACAGTTCGACCTTGGCCACGTCGGGCACGCGCAGCAGCCGCGAGCGCAAGGTCTCGGCGTACTGGCGCAGTTCTTCGTCGGTGAAGCCATCGGCCGCCAGCGCGTAGATCGAGCCGTAGACGTCGCCGAATTCGTCGTTGAAGAACGGGCCCTGCACGCCGAGCGGCAGGGTGCCGCGGATGTCACCGATCTTCTTGCGTGTCTGGTACCAGACGTTGGCCACTTCAGCAGGCGGCGCGTCGTCGCGGATCTGGAAGATGGTCAGCGACTCGCCCGGCTTGGTGTAGCTGCGGATGACGTCGGAGTAGGGCACCTCCTGCAGCGTGCGCTCGATCTTGTCGGTGACCTGCTCGGCCACCTGCACGGCGGTGGCGCCCGGCCAGAAGACCTGGATCACCATGATCCGAAAGGTGAAGGGCGGGTCCTCGT
>NZ_JACDCU010000131.1 GCF_013817365.1 Methylibium sp.
CAGATCGACCAGCGCAGCCAGGTGATGCAGACCCAGTAGACCGGATCGCCGCGCCTGAAGATCGACAAGGCCAGCGCGGCCAGCGCGAACGGCACCACGGTGACCGCCAGCCACACGAAGAAGATCAGCGAGCGCAGCACCGCCAGTGCGCGGCTCATGTTGCCTTGAGCTCCCCCGGCCCGCTGTCCGGTGGGTCGACCGTCCCTCGTGCCAAGGCACGGGCGTGGCGCTCGCGCTGCACGATGAACTCCGCAGCGGCAGCGAGATCGGCGTGAACCGCAGTGCCGGGCACGATTTGCAGCATCGCATCCAGCAGTGTCTGTTCCGTGCACTTGCCGGTAAGCACCAGGTGCGTTTCGCAGCCGGCCGCTCGCGCCGCCTGCAGGTCGCGCAAGCTGTCGCCGATGGCGGGCACGCCGCGCAGATCGACGCCGTAGCGTTCGCTGATCTGCTCGAAAAGGCCGGGCAGCGGCTTGCGGCAGGCGCACCCTTCGTCTGGCGCGTGCGGGCAGAAGAACACGGCGTCGATGCGCCCGCCGGCCTGGGCCATGCCCTTGTTCATCTTCTCGTGCATGGCGTTGAGCGCGGCCATGTCGAACAGGCCCCGGCCGAGACCGGACTGGTTGGTGGCCACCACCACGTGCCAGCCGGCATGGTTGAGCCGCGCGATGCCTTCCAGCGCGCCGGGCAGCGGCTCCCACTCGTCGGCCGACTTCACGTAGTCGTCGCGGTCGGCGTTGATGGTGCCGTCGCGGTCGAGGATGACGAGTTTGAGGGGGGTCATGGGGTCAGGTCGCCAGCTTCGACAGATCGGCGACGCGGTTCATGGCGGCGTGCAGGGTGGCGAGCAAGCCCAGGCGGTTGGCGCGGAGGGCCGGGTCGTCGGTATTGACCATGACCTGGTCGAAGAACAGATCGACCGGCGTTCTCAAGCCGGCGAGCCACTGAAGCGACGCGGTGTGATCGCCCCGTTCGAAAGCGGCGTCGGCCTGCGGCTTCACGTCGGCCAAGGCGCTTGCCAGCGCTGCCTCGGCGGGCTCCTGCAGCAGTGCCGGGTCGATCTTCGGCTCGACGACGCCGTCGACCTTCTTGAGGATGTTGCCGACGCGCTTGTTGGCCGCGGTCAGAGCGGGCGCTTGCGGTAGCGCGGCGAAGGCGCGCACCGCCGCGAGGCGCGGCGGCACGTCGGCCAGGCGCTGCGGGCGCAAGGCCAGCACGGCGTCGATCTCCTTTGCACTGTAGTCCTGGTCGCGAAGACCGCCCGCAAGCCGGTCGTAGATGAAGTCGGCCAGCGCGATGCCAGGGTCCGCGATCAACTCGCCGAAAGCGGGCAGCGCTGCCTTCAGCAAGGTGTTGAGTTCCAGCGGCAGCCTCTTCTCGGTCAGCATGCGGATGACCCCGAGCGCATGCCGCCGCAGCGCGAACGGGTCCTTGTCGCCGGTCGGCAACTGGCCGATGCCGAACAGGCCGACCAGCGTCTCCAGCTTGTCGGCCAGAGCCAGCACCACACCGACCTCGTTGCGCGGCAGCTCGTCGCCCGCAAAGCGCGGCTTGTAGTGGTCTTCGATCGCCAGGGCGATGTCGCCGTGCAGGCCGTCGTGCTGCGCGTAATAGCGGCCCATCGTGCCCTGCAACTCGGGAAACTCGCCGACCATGTCGGTCAGCAGGTCGGCCTTGGCAATTTGCGCGGCCTGATCGACTCGCGCCTGCTGCTCTACCGTCAACACTCCGCTTTTGATCAAAGCGAGGGCGATTTCGCGAGCGATCACGCGAACGCGCTCGGTGCGATCGAGTTGCGTGCCCAGCTTGCCGTGATAAACCACCTTGGCGAGCCCGCCGATGCGCGAGCCCAGCGTCTTCCTGCGGTCCTGATCGAAGAAGAACTTTGCGTCCGCCAGCCGCGGCCGCACCACCCTCTCGTTGCCCTCGATCACCGCACTCGGATCGTCCGGCGTGATGTTGCTGACGACCAGGAACTTCTCGGTCAGGCGCCCCTGCGCATCGAGCAGCGGAAAATACTTCTGGTTGGCCTTCATCGTGAGGATCAGGCACTCCTGCGGCACCGCCAGGAACTCGGGCTCGAAGCGGCACAGCAGCACGTTGGGCCGCTCGACCAGCGCCGTCACCTCGTCCAGCAGCGCCGCATCGTCGATCGGCACCAGCTCTTCCTTCGACGCCGCCGCCTGCAACTGCCGCGCGATGTCGCCATGGCGGGAAGCGAAGCTGGCGATGACAGCGCCCTGCTCGAGCAACTGCTGGGCGTAGTGGTCGGCATGCTGCAGCACCACCGGCTCCATGGCGGCTTCGAAGCGGTGGCCCTGCGTCTCGCGGCCCGACTCGAGACCGAGCACTCTCACCGGCACGACCTCGGCACCGTGCAGCGCCACCAGGCCGTGCGCCGGGCGCACGAACTGCACGCTGCTCCAGCCGGGCAGCGCGCCGGTTTCCGGCTGGTAGCTCATCAGCTTGGGGATCGGCAGCCGCGCGATCGCCTCATCGAGCGCTTTCTGCAGTCCCTGCGCAAGCGTTGCGCCGGGAACCAGGCTCTCGAAAAACAGCGCGTCCGCGGCGTTCTTCGAAGCCGGATCCATGCGCCGCTCGAGGCGCGGCAGCGCAGATGCGTTGGCGCCCAGGCTCGCCAGCTTCTTGAGCAGCGCCGGCGTCGGCAGGCCGTCCGCCGTGAAACCCACGCTGGCCGGCATGAGTTTGTGCGAGACCGATTTGTCGGGTGCCCCCGGCAGCACCGCGCTCACCTGCACGCCCAGCCGCCTAGGCGAGGCGAACGGCGTGACGGCTGAATGGTCGGTCGCCAGCCCCTGCGCCTTCAGGCTTTGCGCCAGCGTCTGCGCGAAGGACTCGCCCAGCTTCTTCAGCGCCTTCGGCGGCAGTTCCTCGACGAGCAGTTCGACCAGCAGGTTGCGGGTGGGGTGCATGACGCTCATGCGTGCTTCCTACGGCGCTGCGCGCCGGTCCCCCCGAAGGGGAGCGAGCGCCTTGCGAGCGGCCCGGCGGCACTCATCAGGCGGCCCTCTTTTGAAAAGTCTCGATCTGCGCCACCCATTCGCGCGGCGCCATCGGATAGCCCAGCCGCGCGCGGCTGTCCACATAGCTCTGCGCGACCGCGCGCGCCAGATTGCGGATGCGCCCGATGTAGGCCGCCCGCTCCGTCACGCTGATCGCGCCGCGCGCATCGAGCAGGTTGAAGCTGTGGCCGGCCTTGAGCAGTTGCTCGTAGGCGGGGAGTGCCAACTGCTGCTCCATCAGGTGCTTCGAATGCTTCTCGTGGCTGCCGAAAGCGTGCAGCAGGAACTCGATGTCGCTGTGCTCGAAGTTGTAGGCGCTTTGCTCCTGCTCGTTTTGCAAATAGACGTCGCCGTAACTCAGGCCGTCGGTCCATTGCAGCTTGTAGACGCTGTCGACGCCCTGAAGGTACATGGCCAGGCGCTCCAGTCCGTAGGTAATCTCGCCGGTGATCGGCCGGCAATCGATGCCGCCGACCTGCTGGAAATAGGTGAACTGCGTGACCTCCATGCCGTTGAGCCAGACCTCCCAACCCAGGCCCCAGCAGCCGAGCGTGGGGTTCTCCCAATCGTCTTCGACGAAGCGGATGTCGTTGCGCCTGAGGTCGAAGCCGAGCGCTTCGAGCGAGCCGATGTAGAGCTCCAGAATGCCCGCCGGCGCGGGCTTGAGCACCACCTGGAACTGGTAATAGTGCTGCAGCCGGTTCGGGTTCTCGCCGTAGCGGCCGTCCTTGGGCCGGCGGCTCGGCTGCACGTAGGCGGCCTTCCAGGGCTCGGGGCCGAGCGCACGCAGGAAGGTGGCGGTGTGGCTGGTGCCGGCGCCGACTTCCATGTCGTAGGGCTGCAGCAGGGCGCAGCCTTGGTCGGCCCAATAGTCTTGCAGGCGCAGAATGATTTGCTGGAAGGTCAGCATCGTGTCGCGGTGACGGGCCGAGCCGTTGCGCGGGCGCGCACGGCGAAGCGCGAATTCTAGGGGCGCTCTTACTGCGGCGAAGCAAGCGGCCCACACCGTGTGCACGGCATCTTGCTGGCTGCATCCGCCCTTATCCCTATGAAAAGTGCACGACGCGTCCGCCCATTGCGACGACGATGCCATACGGCACAACAGGCACGATCATGGCCAGGCAAGCGCAGGAGTTCAAAGTCGAGCGCTGGGTCGCCGGAGCGCTCCGCTTGTCGCTGCAACTGTTGCTCAAGCCCCGCTTCTCGCCGCGTTACTCCATCACCTCGCAGCGTCGCTGGCTCGCCGCGGTCGCGAAGCTGCGCTGGTGCCACGTGCCGCGCGCTCGGTGTGCGAGATCACGGCTGAGCGCTGGCATGTCTTCCAGATGCACGGCGGCCCACTGCGCAGCGCCGACGGAGCCCTGGACCGCGTCGCCGGTTTTCTGGACGGAGTTCTTGAACAGAGGAGAGCCGCATGACAGTCGCCGAGCCCGCCGCTGTGCAACGCACCGATCACCAGATCGTCATCCTCGGCGCCGGCATGTCGGGTCTGTGCATGGCGATGCAACTCAAGAAGGCCGGCATCAACGACTTCGTCATTCTCGAAAAGCAGCTCGGGCTGGGCGGCACCTGGTGGGACAACACCTATCCCGGCGCGCATGTCGATGTTCCCGCGCCGGTGTACTCGTTCTCGTTCGAGCCGAATCCCGGCTGGACGCGGCGCTTCGCCTCGGCGCCTGAAATCCAGGCCTACATGCAGCGCTGTGCCGAAAACACGGCATCGTTGCGCACATCCGTTTCGGCAGCCGCATGACCCAAGCCCGCTTCCATGCCGCCTCGGGCCACACTGGCTGATCGACACCGAAGCAGGCCTTGGCTTGCGGGCACGCTTCTTCGTGTGCAGCACCGGCCCGCTGAGTCAACCTCGCTGGCCCGACATTCCGGGCCTCTCGGACTTTCGCGGCAAGCTCTGCACTCCGCACGCTGGGGCCATGGCCACGACATGCGCGGCCAGCGCATCGGCGTGATCGGCACCGGCTCGACCGCGTCGCAGCTCGTGCCGCCGATTGCGCAACAAGCCGGGCAATTGCACGTGTTCCAGCGCACGGCCAACTGGGTGCTGCCGCGGCTCGACCGCCGGTACACCGCGCTCGATCGCATGCTGGCGCGCAGCCCGCTGTATGCCGCGCTGGTGCGGCGCTCCTGGTGCCACGTCCTCGAGCTGACCCGCCAAGGCTTCGACGAGGGCACGCTCTCGAGAAAGGGGCTGCTGCAGCTGGCGGCCACGCATCTGCGCCGCCAAGTCCCCGACGCAGTGCTGCGCGCCAGGCTGCAGCCCCCTTATCCGCTGGGCTGCAAACGCCTCATCTACTCAAACGATTTCTACCCAGCCCTTGGCCGGCCCAATGTCGAACTGGTGATCGACGCCATCGAGCGTGTCACGCCGAACGGCATCGTCACGGCCGGCGGCCGCAAGCGCCGGCTCGACGCGCTGGTCTGCGCAACCGGTTTCGACGCAGTGCGCCTGCTCTCGTCGGTTCAGGTACACGGGCTCGGCGGCCGGACACTTCGCGAGGCCTGGGTGGACGGCCCCGAGGCGCACCACGGGATCACGGTGTCGGGCTTTCCGAACCTGTTCCTGATGCTGGGCCCGAACACCGGCACCGGACACACCTCCACGCTGCTGTTCATCGAGCCCGGGGTGCGTTTTGCGATCGCCTGCATGCAGCATGTTCTTGGCAGCGGCCACCGCTGGATCGACGTGCGGCAGGAAGTGCTGCGCGAATCCAACCGCAGCCTGCAGGCGCGGCTCGCCGGCTCGGTGTGGAGCCAGTGCCGCAGCTGGTACCGCATGGACAACGGCAAGGTCGTCGCCCTCTTTCCGGGCTTCACTCGGAAGTACGTCGCGGCGCTGGACCGGCCCGATTTCGCCGAGTTCAGTTTCGGCTGAGCCTCAGAACGGCACCTGCGCCTGCCGCCGCAGCGTGGTACGCGAGTCGCGAGCAACACGCCAGGCCGCTGCAGCGAGCACCGACGCGGCCAGCAACGCCAAAGGCGCCAGGCCCAAGCGCGCCGCCCACCAGGCAAAGGGCGTCAGGCCGCTGCGGCCCTCGACCGTGCCTTCCAGCACGCCTCGCGTGTGCGGCGCAAGGCGGCGCGTGACGACGCCGCGGTGGTCGACGATGGCGGTAGCGCCGGTGTTGGTGGCGCGGATCATGGGGCGCTGCAGTTCGAGCGTGCGCATGCGCGAGATCTGCAGGTGCTGGAAGATGGCGACCGACTCGCCGAACCAGGCGATGTTGCTGACGTTGGCGAAGATCGTCGGCGCGCTCGCCGGGTCGCGAAAACGCGCCGCCAGCTCCTCGCCGAACAGATCCTCGTAGCAGATGTTGGGCGCCACCCGCTCCCCCTGCACCGCGAACGACGGCGCGTCCAGCGGCCCGCGGGCGAAGTCGCCGAGCGGCATTTTCATCAGGTCGACGAACCAGCGAAAGCCCGGCGGGATGAACTCGCCGAACGGCACCAGGTGGTGCTTGTCGTAGCGATAGAACCCGCCGGGCTGCGTGGCCGCTACGGCGGAGAAGCCGACCGCTGAATTGGTGTAGCCGGTCTCGAAGCTGCCGAGCGGCATGCCGACCAGCGCCGCGCGATCGCCGCCCACGAAAGCGCTGCGCAGACCTTCCCACAGGCCCTCGGGCATTTGCGCCGGCAGCAGCGGGATGGCCGTTTCGGGCGCCACCACCAATTCGGCCCGCGTCTCGGCCAACGTGCGCAAGGTCCACGCCAGCGCTTCGGGCTGATGTGCCGGCTCGAACTTCTCTTCTTGCGGCACGTTGCCCTGCAACAGCGCCACCTCGAGCCGGCCGGTCGCTTCGGTGAAGTGCTGCGGCAGCACGAGCGGCGCCCACCACAGCGCTGCGGCGCCGGCCGCCGTCAGCCAGCGGCCCGAACCCGACGCCCGCAACGCCGCGGCCAGAAGAGCCGCAATGCCGGCGGCGACCGCACCGATGCCGTACACCCCGATCCACGGCGCCAGGGCGCCGAGCGCGCCGTCGGTGTGCGCATAGCCGGCCGCGACCCAGGGAAAGCCGGTAAAAATGACGCCGCGTGCCAGTTCGGCCAGCAACCACACGGCCGCGAATAGCAGCGCATCGGCGGCGGGCCGACCGCTGCGCCAGCGGGCCCAGGCGGCCATTGCGGCAGCCAGGTAGAGCGAGAGCAGCGCACACAGCAGGCCGACCGCCAGCCCCGCCAGCCAGGCCGGCATGCCGCCGTAGCGGTGCAGGCTGATGAACAGCCACCAGGTGCCGCCGACGAGCCAAGCGGTCGAGAACGCGCCGCCGAGCAGCGCCGCGCGTCCCGGCGCCGCGCTGGCGCCGACCCGCCAGGCCAGCAGCGCAACGCAGGCGAGCTGAAGCCAGCCGATGTCCAGACGCGAAAAAGACAGCGCATGAAGCGCGCCGGCTGTCGTGGCGACGAGCAGTTCAGCCGCCAGCGGCCAGCGCCGGCTCGCCGCATGGCCGCCTCGGCTCCCGGCCGAGCGGCCAGGCAGGTGATTCGCGGTCAAGCCTCGGGGTCGTTGGACGGCTCGGGCGTCACGGCTTCGGCGCGCGTGGCCTTGAACCAGCGCACCGCTCCGCCCTTGGCCAGCATGACCGAGAAGCGCAGCCCGCCCACCTCCACCGCTTCGCCGCGGCGCGGCACCCGGCCGAGCTCGTGCGCGACCAAGCCACCGATGGTGTCGAAGTCGTCCTCGGGCAGTTGCGCGTCGAACACCGTGTTGACCTCGCGGATCGCCGCGTCGCCGGCCACCCGCTGGCTGCCGTCGGCCAGGGTGAACACGCCCGAGGCATGGTCCTTGTCGTCGAACTCGTCCTCGATCTCGCCGACGATTTCCTCGAGCACGTCTTCGATGGTTAAAAGGCCGGCGGTGTTGCCGAACTCGTCGATGACGATGGCGAGGTGGTTGCGATTGGAACGGAAATCGCGCAGCAACTCGTTCAGGCCTTTGCTCTCCGGAACGAAAACCGCCGGGCGCAGCAGCGTACGCAGGTTCAGCTCGGGCGCGCGCTGCAGCTTGAGCAGGTCCTTGGCCATGAGGATGCCGATGACGTTGTCACGGCGATCCTCGAACACCGGAAAGCGCGAGTGGGCGGTGTGGATCACGACTTCGAGCAGCTCGTCGTAGGGCGCGTCGATGTCGAGCAGGTCCATGCGCGGTGCAGCCACCATCACGTCGCCGGCCGACATGTCGGCCATGCGCAGCACGCCTTCGAGCATGATGCGCGACTCCGGCTCGATGAGCTCGCGCTGCTCGGCATCGGCCAGGCTCTCTATCAGTTGGGTCTTGGAGTCCGGGCCCGGCGAGAGAAACTCGATCAGCCGCTCGAACAGGTTGCGGCGGTCCGCCGCTTTGCCGGGATGGAAGGTCGATCTGTCGCTGTGGCGGACAGACCGACCGGGTTGAGGCTCGGACACGGGCAGCGGTGCCGGAAATGGAGGTGTGTCGAGAATACCGCAGCTCCCCTGCCCCCGCTGTCTGCGGGACAGCCCTGAGGCGCTCGGGCGGGCCCGCCATTTGCTTGACAGCCCTCGGCCCTTGACCCACAGTCGCCCACCCTCAACTGAGCTACCCGCAGTCGACCTCTCCGAGCCGCCGCCATGTCACTCATCCCCGCCACCATCCTCACCGGCTTTCTCGGCTCCGGCAAGACCACGTTGCTCAAGCGCGTGCTCTCCGAACAGCACGGCCAGAAGATCGCCGTGATCGAGAACGAGTTCGGCGAGGAAAACATCGACAACGACATCCTGGCGGTCGAGAGCAAGGAGCAGATCGTCCAGATGAGCAACGGCTGCATCTGCTGCACCATCCGAGAAGACCTGCGAGTCACCCTTGCCGATCTGGCCGCCCGGCGCCGCAAGGGCGAACTGGCGTTCGACCGCATCGTAATCGAGACCACCGGGCTGGCCGACCCCGGCCCGGTCGCCCAGACCTTCTTCATGGACGACGAGATCGCCGAAAGCTATCAGCTCGACTCGATCCTGACCCTGGTCGATGCCAAGCAT
>NZ_JACDCU010000500.1 GCF_013817365.1 Methylibium sp.
CGGCGCGGGTGGCGAAGCGGCGCTGATCGACCTGTTCACGCTCGAGAAGGCTGCCTACGAGTTGTGCTACGAAAGCGCGAACCGCCCGGCGTGGATCGGTGTGCCGCTGCGCGGGCTGGCAGCGATTGCGCAGCGGCTGCTGGAGGCCGAGGCGCCGCCCAGCGATTCGCCATCCGGCGATTCGTCGCAGGCTTGAAATTCTGCAACACACTCCCGCATGTCAGCACGGGCCGACCGCGCCGAGCACTTTTGAAGAAGCCAAGATGACCGCACCGCAGGAACACCGCCGAGGGACCGGCCTCGACATCGAGGCAGCTCGCCGTCTCGTGCAGGGCCGTCACGGCGATCCCTTTGCGCTGCTGGGTCCGCACGAGCAAAAAGGCGGCAAGGTGGTGCGCGCGTTCGCGCCTGGCGCGCTGGCGGTGTCGGTGCTGAGCGGGCCAGGGGGTGAAAGCCGGCCCGGGCGGCGTGTCGACGAGTGCGACGGCCTGTTCGAAATCGCACTCGACCCCGCAGCGAAGACGGCCGGCCCCGACACCTACTGCCTGCACATCGACTGGCCCGCAGGCGAGTCGGCGGTGCCGGACGCCGCGCCCTTGCGTCAAGTCACTGAAGACGCCTACGCTTTCGGGCCGCTGCTCGGCGAGCTCGACCTGCACCTCATTGCCGAAGGCAACCACCGCGAGCTCGGACGCTGTCTGGGCGCGCACGTGATGCAGATCGATGGCATCGAGGGCGTGCGTTTCGCGGTGTGGGCGCCGAACGCCACGCGTGTGTCGGTGGTCGGCGACTTCAACAGCTGGGACGGCCGCCGCCATCCCATGCGCCGGCGTGTCGAGGCCGGCGTGTGGGAGTTGTTCGTGCCGCGGCTCGCCACCGGCAGCCGCTACAAGTACGAGCTGCTCGGCCCGATGGGCGAGACGCTGCCGCTCAAGGCCGACCCGATCGCGCTCCAGACCGAATGCCCACCGGCCACGGCCTCCGTCGTTTCGCCGCCGCACGAGTTCGTGTGGACCGACGAAGCCTGGATGCAGGGCCGCGCCGCACGCCACGCACCGAGCGCACCGATGTCGATCTACGAAGTGCATGCCGGCTCGTGGCTGCGCAACATGGAGGAGGGCGGCCGCAGCCTCGACTGGCACGAGCTGGCCGAGCGGCTGATCCCCTATGCGCGCGGCCTCGGCTTCACGCACCTGGAGTTCCTGCCCATCATGGAGCACCCCTTCGGCGGCTCCTGGGGCTACCAGCCGCTGTCGCAGTTCGCGCCGAGCGCGCGCTTCGGCACGCCGGAAGGCTTCGCCGGTTTCGTCGACCGCTGCCACGCCGCGGGGCTGGGCGTGATCCTCGACTGGGTGCCGGCGCATTTCCCGACCGATGCCCACGGTCTGGCGCAGTTCGACGGCACCGCGCTCTACGAACACGCAGATCCGAAGGAAGGTTTCCACCAGGACTGGAACACGCTCATCTTCAACCTCGGGCGCAACGAAGTCGTCGGCTTCCTGATCGCCAGCGCGCTGGAGTGGATCGAACACTTCCACGTCGATGGCCTGAGGGTCGATGCGGTGGCCTCCATGCTCTACCGCGACTACAGCCGCCAGCCCGGCGAGTGGGTGCCCAACGTACACGGCGGGCGCGAGAACCTGGAATCGGTGGCCTTCCTGAAGAAGCTCAATACGACACTGGCCGAGCGCTGCCCCGGCGTTCTGGTGATCGCCGAAGAATCCACCGCCTGGCCCGGCGTCTCGGCGCCGGTGGAGGAGGGCGGCCTGGGCTTCACGCACAAATGGAACATGGGCTGGATGCACGACACCCTGCGCTACATGGAGCACGATCCAGTGCACCGCAGGCACCACCATCACGACATGAGCTTCGGTCTGATCTATGCGTTTTCGGAGCGTTTCGTGCTGCCGATCTCGCACGACGAGGTGGTGCACGGCAAGGGCTCGCTGCTCGGCAAGATGTCCGGCGACGACTGGCAACGCCGCGCCAATCTGCGCGCGTATCTCGGCTTCATGTGGGCGCACCCGGGCAAGAAGCTGCTTTTCATGGGCTGCGAGTTCGGCGAGACGCGCGAATGGAACCACGACGCGTCTCCGCAGTGGGATCTGCTGGATGACCCGCGCCACCGCGGCGTGCAGCGCCTGGTGCGTGACCTGAACGTGCTCTATGCGTCCGCCCCTGCGCTGCACCAGCGTGACACCAAGGCCGAAGGCTTCGCCTGGCTCGTCGGTGACGACGCTGCGCAAAGCGTCTTCTCCTTCGCCCGCTACGGCGAGGAAGGTGCGCCGCCGGTGGTCGTTCTGTGCAACCTCACCCCGCTGGCGCGCAGCGCCTACCGCGTCGGTTTGCCGGGCCCTGGGCGCTGGCGTGAAGTGCTCAACACCGACGCCGGCGTCTACGGCGGCAGCAACGTCGGCAACGGCGGTGGGGTTCGGACAGAGCCGGTGGCGTGCCATGGGCAGGAACATTCGGCGCTGCTGAGCTTGCCGCCGCTGGCGACCGTGTTTCTGCAGTGGGAGGCGTAGGGATGGCAGGTGGTGCCGTGGCTCGGCGGGGGCAAAGCCGTGGGCGGGTGTGCGGCGGCGCGCCGGTGCGGCGGTCGCTGCTGCGCAGCGACTGCGCTGCGCTGCTCGGGCTCGTGGCCGCGTCGCGGAACTCGCTTCGTTCGCTGCGCTCACTGCGCTCAGACAGCCGCGACGAGTCAGTTGACGAAGCGCGCATTCGCGCGCCGGCCTCGAACCCTGCGC
>NZ_JACDCU010000132.1 GCF_013817365.1 Methylibium sp.
TCCGGTCATGCATCGCTCAAGAAACCAATGACGGATCGTCGGTCACGTCACCGAAATGACCGGTCACGTTCCCGAAACCGTCGGTCACGATGCCGAAAACACCGGTCACGCTCTTCCGAAATACCCAGCGCCGCACGCACGATCTGCAAGAGCGCCTCACAGCGTGCGCAATTGCGAAGCGGTCGCCATGGGTGGCAACGGCGCCAGGTTCGAGGTCGAACGTGGACGTGACCATCGGTGGCAGGTATTCCGCGGCCGCCGAGACCGACCGGACGGCCCAGGCAACACCGACCCAGCGGAAAGTAAGCACTTGGGAAGAAATCCAGCCGGCCTCGCCAACGCTGAGCCCTTGCGCCAGATCAACAACGCGCCGTCCGAATCCCGATCTTGGGGAACCCCTGGGCCGACCCGTGAATCCACAGCACGTTGCGTCGCATCAGAAACGGCAATCGGCAAGGCCGCGCAAAGCACCCGAACTGGAGACCACCATGCAGCAAGATATCGTCGATCATCCCGAATGCGTCGCTTGGGCACTTGCGCTGTTGACGGCCGCCGACGCCTGCGTGGGCCGTTGCGAGATCGACCGGCTCGAAGAACTCGATGCGTTCCGAAGCATCGGCGTGAGCCGCGCGCGCTTTCTGGAGATCGCGCACACCTGCCGAGACGAGATCGGCGAAAACCTGATCGGCCTCTCCTGGCTGCGAGCGGACGACCTGGAGCGCATCGACCGCATCCTCGACGCGGTGCGTGATGCGCAGTTGCGTCTGCTGGTGTGCCGTCTCGCCACCGCTTCAATCACGGCGGACGGCTGCATCAGCGATGCCGAACACAGGGTCTTTAACCACATGCTTGGCCATTGGCATGTGCATCGCTCGATGGTGTCCGAAGCCATTCAGAGCGACTCGCTGAACTGATCGTGACCATTACCGGCCTTTTGCTGGCTGGCCAAACACCTCTTCGCGCGCCACCTGGCTGATCGCGACCACGGCCGGATGGATCAGGCGCCGTTGGGTGGTGATGGCGTAAAGCTGCTCCTGCACCGAGTCGATGGTTCCGAGCTTCTTCACGCCGTACTGCTTGCGTACGTAGTCGGCAATGGCCGATGGCGCCACGAAGACACCCGATCCGGCCTGACCGAAGGCCTTCATCAAGGCGCTATCGTCGAACTCGCCGATGACACGCGGACGGATGTGCTGCTCGTCGAACCATTGCATCAGCCTGGGTCGGATCGCCACTTCCGCGCCGGGCAACAGGAATGGTGAGTTGTCGAGGCAAGCCGGGAACTTCCCCTTCAATGTGGATGCCAGGCTCGGAGCCGCAAAGGCAGACAAGCCACTCTCACCCAGAAAGTGGTTGTACGCGCGCACGTTCACCCCGGCAGGCATCGAACGGTCGGCAATGACCATGTCGAGCCGGTTCACGGCCAGTTCGGCCAGCAAGGATTCCAGCGGTCCTTCCCGACAGATCAACCGAACCGGTTCGTCGATGCGCAGAGCCGGTTCGACCAGCCGATACGCCACCGACTTGGGCACGACGTCGGCGATGCCCACCTTGAACACCAGGGCTCGCTGCGTCGGCGGGTCGTTCAGCATGTCCAGCAGTTCGTCGCCGAGGGTGAAGATCTCATCGGCATAGCTGAGCGTGCGCCGCCCCGTCTCGGTCAGTTCGAGGCTGCGCCCCACACGCTGAAACAACTGCACGCCGAGTGCATCCTCCAGCGTGGTGAGTTGGCCACTGATCGACTGCGGCGACAGGTGAAGTTGCTCGCTGGCCCGCGCAATGCTCCCGGCTTTGGCCACCATCCAGAAGTAACGCAGGTGCTTGAAGTTGAGCGCCGTCATGGTGCAAGCCTGACATCCAAAAAGTCGATCTACGGGCTCACTATATTCGACTTGTTCGATGTGCACGTCCTACTCACACTGCTGGTCATCAGCCACTCCCTTTGGGACAGACGATGCAGATCGACGTTCAGGCACTCGGCTTCGAACTCACGCCCGCCTTGCGCTCGCACGCCGTGCGCCGCTTGCACTTCGCGCTCGGCCGCTCCGACGCGCAGGTGTCTCGGCTCTGGGTCCGCCTGTCTGACCTGAACGGTCCGCGCGGCGGAGAGGACAAGCGCTGCCAGGTGCGAGTCACGTTGACGGACGCTCCGGAGGTCGTCATCGAAGACACCGAGGCTGACCTCTATGTCGCCATCGACCGCGCCGCCGATCGGGCCGGCCGGACAGTGGCGCGTCGACTCGAACGGTCCCGCGATCAACGCCACGGTCCACCTCCGTCGCCCGCCATCGACGAAGCCTCGGACGCCCCGTCGCCCTGATTCCAGCCCGCTGACCCCCAAGGAGGAAGCATGAACACGACCCATCCGCTACCCGGCCTCATCGGCACAGGGCCAGTCGCCCTCGCCGGCAACAAGGTGATCCGCAACACCTACCTCCTGCTGTCGATGACGCTGCTGTTTTCCGCAACCGTGGCCGGCCTGGGCGCGGCGTGGAAGCTGCCGCACCCTGGCCTGATCATCACGCTGGTGGGCTACTTCGGCCTGCTGTACGCGACCACGAAGCTGCGCAACAGCGGCTGGGGCCTGGTGAGCGTGTTCGCACTGACCGGTTTTATGGGCTACACGCTGGGGCCGATCGTCAGCCACTACCTGGGCATGCCCAACGGCGGCCAGACGGTGATGACGGCGATGGGCGCCACCGCCGCGATCTTCGTCGGCCTCTCGGCCTACGCGCTGACCACCCGCAAGGACTTCAGCTTCATGGGCGGCTTCCTGATGGTTGGCATCCTGACCGCCTTCCTGACTGGGTTGAGCGCGATCTTCTTCCAGATGCCCGCACTGTCGCTGGCCGTCTCGGCGATGTTCGTGCTGCTGATGTCCGGGCTGATCCTGTACGAGACCAGCAACATCATCCGCGGCGGCGAAACCAACTACGTGATGGCCACGGTCACGCTGTTCGTCGCCATCTTCAACCTGTTCACCAGCCTGCTGCAGCTGCTGGGCTTCACGAACAGCGACGACTGACGTCGACGCGCCACTGCCACCGGGACCTTCAGCGTGCAAGACATCTCCTTTGCCACCGGCCCCATGTGGGCCGGCTTCATCGCCTTCGTGGTGGCCATGCTGGCTCTCGACCTGTTCGTGCTGGGCGGCAACAAGGCACACCGCGTTTCGGTCAAGGAGGCCGGTGCCTGGGTGGCCACCTGGGTGACGCTGGCGCTGGCCTTCGGGGCGCTGTTGTGGTGGTACCTGGACGGCAGCCTCGGCCGCGAAATCGCCAACCGCAAAGCGCTCGAATTCCTCACCGGCTACCTGATCGAGCAGTCGCTGTCGGTGGACAACATGTTCGTCTTCGTGATGATCTTCACCTACTTCGCCGTGCCACCCGAGTTGCAGCGCCGTGTCCTGCTGTACGGGGTGCTGGGAGCCATCGTGATGCGCGCCGGCATGATCCTGGCCGGCGTGTGGCTGGTGAAGGAGTTCGCCTGGATCCTGTATGTCTTCGGCGCCTTCCTGGTGCTCACCGGCATCAAGATGCTGGTGTTCGCCGACAAGCAGCCCGACCTGGATAGCAATCCGTTGCTGCGCTGGCTGCGTGGGCACATGCGCATCACGCCGGACTTCCACGGCCAGTCGTTCTTCGTGCGTCAGCAGGGCCTGCTGTACGCCACGCCGATGTTCCTGGTGCTGGTGATGATCGAGTTGAGCGACCTCGTGTTCGCCGTCGACAGCATCCCTGCGATCTTCGCCGTGACCACCGATCCGTTCATCGTCTTCACGTCCAACATCTTCGCCATCATGGGGCTGCGCGCGCTGTACTTCCTGCTCGCCGACATGGCCGGCCGCTTCCACCTGCTGAAGTACGGCCTGGCCATCGTGCTCGTGTTCATCGGCGGCAAGATGCTGGTCATGCCGTGGTTCCACATGCCGGTGCAGTGGTCGCTGGCGGTCGTCGGCACCATCATCGCGATGTCTGTCCTTCTCAGCTTGAAACTCTCGACGCCGAAGCCGGTTGTTGTCGGTGCCACCGATGGCCGCGCCTGATGGAGCCCAACTATGACACTCGCACCCACAACGCCAGCCTTGATGCTTGCGCAAGATGTTCCTCCAGCGCCTTGTGGCGAGCAGCGCGACGAGCACGGACGACGCATTGCGCTGTCGTTCGAGTCCAACACGGTCCGGCCCGTTGCGCCTCCCGCCGATTGCTGGCTCGTTGCACTGGATGGCTCCGGCCATTCGTTGCGAGCGCTGGCAACGGCCATGCGTCTTGCGACCGAGAGTGGCGTCAACACACTCGACCTGGCCACGGTCCATCACTGGCTGAGCACGGAGGCCGCCGAAACGGAACTTGCGCTGCGCGGCTGGGCAACGACCGCTGAAGCCCGCGCCCATCTCGACGCCCGCGGGTTCGGTTGGCGGCTTCATGCGCTGATGGGCGAGCCCGCGGTGCGCATCGTCGAACAGGCTGCGGCGCTCGGTAGCCGAGGCATCGTCATCGGTGCACGCGGCTTGACCGCGTTCGACGGGCTGCTGATGGGCTCCGTTGCGCAACAGGTGCTTCACACGGCGCGGGGCGCCGTGCTCGTCGTTCGCGGGTCCGCAAGCTTCAAGGAGTAGACACCATGCTGAAAATACTCGTTCCGGTCGACGGCTCCAGCAACTCCCAGCATGCCGTGCGGCATGTCCTGCGCGAGTTCCGGAGCAACCCGGCGATGGACATCCATCTGCTCAACGTCCAGCCGCCGTTTTCCAGGCACATCACACAATGGGTCGACCGCAAGGCAGTGAACGAGGTGCACGCCGAGGCGTCGGAGAAGGCGTTGCGGCCGATCCGGCAGATGCTCGACCAAGCCGGCGCACCCTATGCGGTGCACCTCGCCGTCGGAGAGAAGGCGACTTCGATTGCGAAGGCTGCCCAGCAACTGCGATGCGACCACATCGTCATCGGCACCGCGCGCAAGAACTCGCTCATCCGCACCGTCGAAGGCTCCGTCACCAACGAGGTGATCGAGTTGACGACCGTGCCAGTCGTCGCGATTGCCGGTGACCCGGCATCGAAGGCAGAGCGCTACGGCATTCCGGCCGGCATCGCCGGCAGTCTGGCCTGGTTGGTGGTCGCCGCAGCGAACTGACGCAACCCTTTGCCAATCCACTTGAACGAACCCAACTGCCTGCCGGCCGCGGGTGGGGCTGTACGTCTCGATCCTCAACCCGCTCGCCTGCCTGCCGCACCCTCTTGTGCATCGGCGGCTCGGATGAATGATATCTGCAAGGGCCAACCCATGAAGTGCCCCACCTGCCCTGACACTGCCTTGGCGATTACCGATCGCCAAGGGATAGAGATCGACTACTGCCCGCAATGCCGAGGTGTGTGGCTCGATCGCGGTGAACTCGACAAGCTCATAGAGCGCGCCGCAATGCCAGCTGCAAGCCCTGTGGCTGCCAGTTCGCGACCCGACTTTGTGGATTCGGACTACGCGGCGCTCATGGTCACCCCGCCAGACGCAGGAAGTCCTGGCCCAGCGAAATCTTCGATTGATGGACCCTCGACCACATCCCCAACGCAAACTGGAGTTGCCTTTAGAAGAACACCAGGTTGCTCTGGAAGGCATTCAGCACCAACGCGACGGCCGCTCCCACCGCGAGCAGCAGACCGCCGACCAGAGCGAGCTTCTTGTGGCGGGGTTTCATGGTCACGGTTCCCGTTGCATGACGCGAAGAGTGTGTGCAGTGGCGACACGACTGGCTGGCCAGGCAGACAGACAGACAGACAGACAGACAGCGAAGCCGACCTTGCCGCGTGTCGGTGAGTTCCAGCCGAGCGGCCGACGCCCGAACGAGACTCAGGCCTGGATGTAGCGATTCAGGTGTTCGATGGTCGCTTCGTGGTCGCTGATGATGTCGTCCACGATGTCCCGGATCGAGATCATGCCCAGCACGGTGTCGCCTGCCAGCACCGGCAGATGGCGGATCTTGTGCTGACTCATCAAGGACATGCACTCACGGGAGCGGGTCTGCGGAGCGACAACGACGAGGGTGCGCGTCATGATCTCGGCCACCTTCACGTCCTTCGAACTGCGGCCCCAGAGGGCGACCTTGCGGGTGTAGTCGCGCTCCGAGACGATGCCCACGAGCTTGCCTTGCGCCATCACCATCAGGGCGCCGACGTCGTGCTTGGCCAGCAAGTGAAGCAGTTCGAGGACCGTCATGTCCGGATCGGCGGTCCAGGCCGCAGGCGGTCGACGCTTGAGCAGTTCCGAGACGGGTTTCATTCCGGTTCCCCCTCACGCGCCGGCATGACACGACCCGTCCGGTGCGGGCCCGCGCCGATGCCGCGGCAGCATGACGTCGACTTCGCAGAACAGCGGATCGAATGCCTCGAGCCCCTCTGGCCGCATGCCCCAATGCTCGACGGCCGCCAGCATCACCATCGATTCGCTCTCGTGCACGTACCCGTCGGCATGGATGACGCCGCCGCAAAGTTGCAGCACCGTGCGCCGCAGGTCGGGATCCTGCACCTCGGACATCCACTGCTCGATTATCGAAGGGTCGATGCGGCACTCGTCGTCGCCTTCGGCCTTTGCGGTCAGCAACAAGTCTGCGCACAGATCCGAGACCACCGACTGGAACTCCGCGTCCGTCAGGCCGAGTTGCCCGAGTGCGTGCAATTCGTCGAGCCTGTCCAGTTCGGCGCGCTGGATTTCGCCATCGCAGACGAGGGTCAGTGCCACGATGCGGGCGCAGGCGCGCGGACTGTTGATTTCATAGGAGCCCAGTTCCTGGGCTTGTGGGTAGGCTGGCATCGAATGCACTCCTTTGGCCATCACGAAGAGCGTGACAGCCCTCAATGTACGGCCCGCGACACCACACGTATATTCTGATATTGACGACTTACACTTCCGCAAATCAGAAGACATCGGCTTTCAGCCCGCGGCCGAGAACAGAGATCGCGATGAACTACGGACACCTGCACTACTTCTGGGTTGCTGCCAAGGCGGGCGGCATCATGCGGGCCGCCGAGCAACTGCACACCGCGCCGCAGACCCTGTCGACCCAGATCAAGCTGCTGGAGGAACACCTCGGGCTGAAGCTCTTTCGCCGCAGTGGGCGCCACCTGGCCTTGACCGAGATGGGCAGCGTCGTGCTCGGCTACGCCGACGGCATCTTCGCGCTCGGGGCCGAGTTGGAAGGCGCAGCCCGGCAGGCCCGCAGCGGGCCGCGGACACTGGACTTCCGCGTCGGCGTGGCCGACTCGGTGACCAAGGCCGTGGCGTACCGATTGCTGGAGCCGGCGCTCGACGTACCGGAGCCGGTGCGACTGATCTGCGGCGAAGGCAAGCTCCCCGATCTGCTGTCCCAACTGGCGCTGAACCGCCTTGACCTCGTGATCGCGGACGAGCCGATGCCCAGGCGGGTCAGCGTCAAGGCGTTCAACCATGCACTGGGCAGTTCCGCGATGACCTTCTTTTGCGCGCCGAAGCTCAAGACGTGGCTGAAACGCCCTTTCCCGCAATGCCTGGACGGCGCACCGATGCTCGTACAGGCAGCATCGACAGCCATCCGCCAGCAGTTCGACAGTTGGCTGTCCCGGCGCGGGATTCATCCGCGCGTGATCGCCGAGTTCGAAGACGGCGCGTTGATGAAGGCCTTCGGTCGCGAGGGGCGAGGTGTGTTCATGGCGCCCACCGTGCTGGAGGCAGAAATCCAGGCCCAGTACGGCGTCAAGGTGATCGGGCGCAGCGACGATCTGGTGGAAGAGTTTTATGCCATTTCGGTCGAGCGGCGCATCACCCACCCGTGCGTGGTGGCGATCAGCCGTGCCGCGCGGGGCCAGTTGTTCGGCGCGTGATTGCAGGTTGGGGAGCCTGAGCAGCGCCGTTCAGCAGCGCCCATCAATCGGGCGGCGGCGGCGGCCTGACCGATGCGCCGAGCTTCAACGCGGCCTGGATCAGCAGGTGGGCCGACACCGGCGCCGTGAGGAACAGGAACAAAGTGATCAGCAGTTCATGCAGGCTCGGCGCGCCCTTGGCGACGCTGAACCAGAGCGCCGAGGCGATCAGCACGCAGCCCACGCCGAGCGTCGTCGCCTTCGTCGGGCCGTGCAGCCGCTTGAGAAAACCTGACAGTATCGCCAGGCCCCACGAGCCGATCAGCGCGAACGCCGCGCCGACGACGACGAGCAACGCGAGCAATGCATCGAGCCAGACAGGCAAGGCATTCATTCGACGATGTCCCTCGAAGCACGTACTTTGACAGCACCACGGTGCTGACGAAGCCGAGCATCGCGATCACCAGCGCCGCCTCGAAATACAACTCGCTGCGCAGCTGGATGCCCAGCAACACCAAAAGCGCGAGCGTGTTGATGTGCAGCGTGTCGAGCGCCAGGATACGGTCTGGCAGCGACGGGCCGCGCAGCAGGCGCCAGGCGTTCAATGCGAGTGCGATCACGAAGGCACCGATCGCCCAGGGCAGCACCGTGGCCAGCAGATTCATTGGATAGCCTCCGCGCTGCGCGCTGGGCGCTGCGGTATTCGCCTTGGGAGCGGCCCAGCGGCTCATGCGTCGACTCCTTCGAAGATCTGGCGCAGCGGCGCCTCGTAGCGGCTCTTGACCGTCGCGATCAACGCATCCTCATTGTCGATGCTGAAGGTATGGATCAGCAGGTGGCGTGGGTCGGGCGACAACTCGGCGGACAGCGTGCCCGGTGTCATGATGATGATGCCTGCGAGCACGACGATGCCGTGCGGGTCGGTGATCGCCAGCGGCACCCAGACGAAACCCGGATGGATCGCCGCTTCGATGCTCGGCACAGCGCCTCCCGGCGGGCGCACGACGCCGGTCCGTGATCGCCTGTACGACGAGGCCGTGCGGCAAGTCGGCGTTTAGGGAACATCTGCACAACGCGATGCGAAGTGCGGTTTGAAGGGGCCTGACGCCGATGGCGCGCCGAGATCGCCAATACAGTCGGTTTTGCGGCTTGCTCGAGTCACTTCACGGGCACTCGG
>NZ_JACDCU010000133.1 GCF_013817365.1 Methylibium sp.
CGGCTCGATGCCCTGCGTGCGCTGCAGGAGAAAGTGCAGACGGAAGGCAAGCTCGGCCCCTGGCTGGCCAAGCATGGCCTGCAAAGCGTCAAGGGCCTGTGGACCCGGCTGCACATCGAGACCGGCTGGGAGACGGCGCTGGAAGCCGCGCTTCGCGAGCGCATCAATGCGCTCGAAGTCGGCCGCATGGAGACCGTGCGCGCCTTCGAGACCGACGCGCCGCCCGCCAAGCTGGCCTTCTATACGCCGCCCGCGGCCGCCATCGCCAACACGCACACGACGCTGCCGCGCCTGTCGGACCTGCTGCGCCTGAACGACGCGGGCCTGACCGCGCTGCTCAACGACTGGCTCGAAGGCGTCTACACCGCCGCCTCGCTCGACGAGGCCTTGGCCGGGCGCGGCAAGCTCACGCACGGCGAGATCGTCATGACGCCCGCCGGCCATGCCGTCAGCCCGTTCGCAGTGAGCTTCTACGCGCCCGACAGCGAACAGGCCGGGATGCTGGCGCGCGCTCAGGAAATCGAGAACCTGGAGAAGCAGACCCGCGCGCAGGCATTGATCGTCGACGAGGCCCGGGCCGGCCTCGTGCGTGCCGAAGCGGCCTATACCGACGCCTCCTCACGGCTCGTCGGCGTGCGGCGCGAAGCCGCCGAGGGCCAAACGCGCAAGCACGAGTTGCAGGTCGAAGTGCTGCGGTTGACCCAACTCAGCGAACAGACCAGCGCGCGGCGCGGCCAGATCGAGGCTGAGCTGGCCGAGATCGACGCTGGCCTGGAAGACCTGTCCGAGCGCCGCGCCACCGGCGAGGCGCGCTTCGAGGAACTCGACCTGCAGCTCGCCATCGAGCAGGAACGCCATGCCGAGCTCGGCGATGCCGTGATCCTGGCCGAGCGCCGGCTCGCCGATGCACGCGAGCAGCAGCGCTCGCTCGAGCGCGAGGCGCAGGAAGCCCAGTTCGCCTCGCGCGCTTTGGCGGCGCGACGCGGCGAGTTGCAGCGCGTCATCGAGACGGCCGCGCAGCAACTCGCGGCCAACGAGCAGAGCGCGACGCAGTTGCAAGAAGAGCTCGCGCGCCTGACCGACGCCACCGCCCAGGCCGGCCTGCAGTCGGCACTGGCGCTTCGCCTGGAGCGCGAAACCGCGCTGGCCACGCAGCGCAGCCACTACGACGACTTGTCGACCCGCCTGCGCGCCGCCGACGAGCAGCGGCTGGGCTTCGAGCGCAGCCTCGAGCCGCTGCGCGAGCGCATCGGCAAGCTGCAGCTCGAAGCGCAGGCGGCGCAGTTGGGCGGTGCGCAGTACCTCGAACAGTTGACCGCCGCCGAGGTGGACAGGGAAGTGCTGGCCCAGGGCATCGAAGCCGGCAGCGTCAAGCTCTCCGGCCTGCAGACCGAGATCGACCGCATCAACCGCGAGGTCGCGGCACTCGGCGCCGTCAATCTGGCTGCCCTCGACGAGCTGAGCGCCGCGCGCGAACGCAAGGGTTTCCTCGACGCGCAGTCGGCCGATCTGGTGGAGGCGATGACGACGCTCGAAGACGCGATCAGGAAGATCGACCTCGAAACCCGCGAACTGCTCGGCAGCACCTTCGACACCGTCAACGAACACTTCGGCCGCATGTTCCCGCTGCTTTTCGGCGGCGGGCAAGCGAAGCTGATCATGACCGGCGGCGAGATCCTCGATGCCGGCGTGCAGGTGATGGCGCAGCCGCCCGGCAAGAAGAACGCGAGCATCCACCTGCTCTCGGGCGGCGAAAAGGCGCTGACAGCCATCGCCCTGGTGTTCGCCATCTTCCAGCTCAACCCGGCGCCGTTCTGCCTGCTCGACGAAGTGGACGCACCGCTCGACGACGCCAACACCGAGCGCTACACCAAGCTGGTCCGGACGATGTCGGAGAACACGCAGTTCCTCTTCATCTCGCACAACAAGATCGCCATGGAAATGGCCGAACAGCTGATCGGGGTGACCATGCAGGAGCAGGGCGTTTCACGCATCGTGGCGGTCGACATGGAGGCTGCCGTGTCGATGGCGGTCGCAGCGTAATGCGCGCAGCAAGAATGAGCCCGCAGCCATGAGCACCCTGCAAGTCTGGCTCCTCGTGCTCGGAGTGATGGTGGTGGCCGGCGTAATTGCGCACGGCGTGTGGAGCGCGCGGCGCAGCGCGGTGCGGCAGGTCGAGACCGAGTCGGGCGAGGCGGCGATGGGGCGCGAACCTTCGATGGACCGGCCGGCCGATCCGGCGCAGGCGGACGCGGCTGCGACCCGCATCGAGCCCACCCTGGCACGCCGCGGCGGACCGCGGCTCGATGCGCTGATCGACGCGATCGCCGCGATCACCGTGGAAAGCCCGGTGGCCGGCGAAACCGCCGTCACGCATCTGCCGCCGGCGCGCCGCGCCGGCACCAAGCCGCTGCTGGTCGAAGGCCTCAACGCCGAAAGCGGCGAATGGGAGCTGCCGGTGCCGGGCCAGCGTTACGGCGAGTTCCAGGCCGGCGTGCAACTGGCCAACCGCAGCGGCGCGCTCAACGAGATCGAGTATTCCGAGTTCGTGCAGAAAGTGCAGGCCTTCGCCGAGCCGCTGGCCGCCTTGCCGGACTTTCCGGACATGCTCGACGCCGTGGCGCGGGCACGCGAGCTCGATGCTTTTGCCAGCCAGCACGATGCGCAACTGGCACTGCGCCTGGTTTCGCGCGGCCCGGCCTGGTCGCCCGGTTACGTGCAGCAGCACGCCGCCCGCCATGGTTTCGTGACGGGCGCCCTGCCGGGGCGGCTGGTTTTGCCCGGCCTCGACGAAGGTGCGCCACCCGTGCTGACGCTCAACTTCGACGCCCAGGCTGCACTGGCCGATGACCCGAGCCAGGCCCCGCTGCGCGAGCTGACCCTGGCTTTCGACGTGCCGCAAACCGGCAGCGCGGCCGCACCGTTTGCCGCCTGGTGTGCCGCCGGCGAGGCCTTGTCGAGCGAACTCGATGCTGCTCTGTACGACGATGGCGGCCAGCCTTTGCACCCGACGTCTTTCGCCGCCATCGGCCAGGAGCTCGAGCGCCTGTATGCGAGCCTGGCCGAGCGCGACCTCGCGGCGGGATCGGCAGCGGCGCGGCGGCTGTTCAGCTAGGGCCCTCTTCGCGAGGAGTGCGCACACCGATCGCAGCGATCGCAGCGATCTTGCGTCGGCCGGCGTACCGCGCCCATGGAGACCTTGTTTCGCAAGGGCTGGAGCCCACCTGCTGCGATGGCACCGCCCGAGCGGGCACGCTCCTAAACTGCCGCCATGCCGCAATCCCAGCCCCCTGAGCTTGCCCCGCGCGCCTCCGAGTTGCGAGAGCAACTGCTGCACCACGCCCATCGCTACCACGTGCTCGACGCGCCTGAGATTCCCGACGCCGAGTACGACCGCCTGTTCCAGGAACTGCAGGCCATCGAGGAAGCTCAGCCGGAACTGCGCACGCCCGACTCGCCGACGCAGCGCGTTCTCGGCGCGGTGCTCGCCGGCCTGACACCGGTCCGGCACACCGTGCCGATGCTGTCGATCGCGACCGAGCGCGACACCGGCGAAGCATCGGCGCGCCGCTTCGACGCGCGCATTCGCCGGGCGCTGGCGCTGGGCGATGCCGATGCGCCGGTCGAGTATTCGGCGGAGCTCAAGTTCGACGGCCTCGCGATCAACCTGCGCTACGAGCGCGGCGTGCTGGTGCAGGCCGCCACGCGCGGGGACGGTGAGACCGGCGAAGACGTGACGCACAACATCCGCACGATCGGGCAGATCCCGCTGCGGCTGAAGTGGCTCGCTCTGCCGTCAGCGCGGGAGATGGGGGGGAGTGAGGACGCGCCGGAGGTCCTCGAAGTGCGCGGCGAAATCTTCATGCGACGCGACCACTTCGAGCGCATGAACGAGCAGCAGCGCGCCGCCGGGCTCAAGACATTCGTCAACCCGCGCAACGCCGCGGCCGGCATGGTGCGGCAGCTCGACTCGAAGGTCACCGCCTCGCGTCGCCTGAGTTTCTACGCTTATGGCTTGGGTGATGTGCGCGGCTGGGAGTTGCCCGAGACGCACAGCGCAACGCTCGATGCGCTGGCGAAGATGGGCGTGCCGGTCAACGGCGAACGCGCGGTGGTGCGCGGCGCGGACGGGCTGGTCGGTTTTCATGCGCAGATCGGCGAAAAGCGCGCTGCTCTGCCGTTCGACATCGACGGCGTGGTCTACAAGATCGACGCGCGCGCCTTGCAGCAGCAGCTCGGCTTCAAGTCACGCGAACCGCGCTGGGCGCTGGCGCACAAGTACCCGGCGCAGGAGCAGACGACGGTGGTGCGCGACATCGACGTGCAGGTCGGGCGCACCGGCAAGCTCACGCCCGTCGCCAAGCTGGAGCCGGTGTTCGTCGGCGGCACGACGGTCAGCAACGCGACCCTCCACAACGAGGACGAGACGCGCCGCAAGGACGTGCGCGTGGGCGACACGGTGATCGTGCGCCGCGCCGGCGACGTGATCCCCGAGGTGGCGAGCGTCGTGCTCGAGCGCCGCCCCGCCGATGCCGGCGAGCCCTTCGATCTGTTCAAGCGCCTGGGTGGCAAGTGCCCGGTGTGCGGCAGTGCCATCGCGCGCGAGGAGGGCGAGGTCGACTGGCGCTGCTCCGGCGGCCTGTTCTGCGCCGCCCAGCGCAAAGAGGCGATCCTGCACTTCGCCGGCCGTCGCGCGATGGACATCGAAGGCTTGGGCGACAAGCTGGTCGAGCAGCTCGTGGAAGGAGGAACGGTCCGCACCTTGCCCGATCTTTACGGCCTGACGGCCGATCAGTTGGCCGGTCTCGATCGCATGGCCGCGAAGAGCGCCAAGAATCTGGTGGACGCGCTCGACAAGAGCAAACGGACCACCTTGCCTCGTTTCCTCTTTGCGCTCGGCATCCGCCACGTCGGCGAAGCCACAGCCAAGGATCTGGCGCGGCACTTCGGCTCGCTCGACCGCATCATCGATGCGAGCGAGCCGCAACTGCTCGAGGTCACGGATGTCGGCATGGTCGTCGCGCAGAGCATCCGCCTCTTCTTCGAGCAGGCGCACAACCGCGAAGTGGTGGGCGAATTGCGCCGCCTGGGCATTCGCTGGGAAGAGAGCGACGGCACCGCCGACCACACGCCCAAGCCGCTGGCCGGCAAGACCTTCGTGCTGACCGGCGCCTTGCCCAATCTGAATCGAGAAGAGGCCAAGGAGCGCATCGAGGCGGCCGGCGGCAAGGTCGCCGGCTCGGTGAGCAAGAACACCGACTACCTGGTCGCCGGCGAAGAAGCCGGCAGCAAGCTCGACAAGGCGCGCGAGTTCGGCATCGCGCTGCTCGACGAAGCGGGGCTCGAAGCCTTGCTGGCTTCGTAGCGCACGCGTCGCCGGATACTGGCATTCGGAAGGAGTCACCCGCCATGACTATTCACACCATTCTCAAGATGGGCGACCCCCGCCTGCTGCGCATCGCGCAGCCGGTACGCGAGTTCGACACGCCCGAGCTGCACGCGCTGGTCGCCGACATGTTCGAGACCATGGAGGCGGCGCATGGTGCAGGTCTGGCGGCGCCGCAGATCGGCGTCGATCTTCAACTGGTGATCTTCGGCTTCGGCAGCACCGATCGCTATCCCGATGCGCCGCCCGTGCCGCGCACCGTGCTGATCAATCCGCAGATCACGCCGCTGACCGACGCGCTGGAAGAAGACTGGGAGGGCTGCCTGTCCGTGCCCGGCCTGCGTGGCGTGGTGCCGCGCTTCGCGCGCATCCGCTACGGCGGTTTCGATCCGCAAGGCCAGCCGGTCGATCGCGAGGCCGAAGGCTTCCACGCCCGCGTGGTGCAGCACGAATGCGACCACCTGATCGGCACGCTGTACCCGATGCGGGTGCGCGACTTCAGCCGGTTCGGCTACACCGATGTGCTGTTTCCGGGGCTCGACGCATCGGACGATTGAGCCGGCACGGCAATGGTGCCGAGCCGCCCGCCACAAGGATCGCCGGCGTCTACTTCAGCAGTGGCTTCAGCGCCGGCCACACATTGGCCAGCATTAACGGCTGAGCAGATTCGCGCGGGTGAATCCGGTCGGCCTGGAACAGCTCCGCCGCATTCGCCACGTCGGCCACGCTCTTGAGCAGGAAGGGCACGAGCGCCACCCCCTGATCCTTCGCGACGCTCGCGAACAAGGCCGCGAAATCGTCCGAGTAGGCACGGCCGTAGTTCGGGGGCACCTGCATGCCCAGCAGCAGCACCTCGGCATCGGCACCCTTCGATGCGCGCACCATCTCGGCCAGATTGCGCTCGGTCATGTCGAGCGGCAGGCCGCGCAGGGCGTCGTTGCCACCGAGTTCGATCACGACGACATCGGGCTTGTGCTGCGCCAGCAGGGCCGGCAGGCGGGAGCGCCCGCCGGCAGTGGTATCGCCGCTGATGCTGGCATTGACCACAGTGGCCTCGATCTTCTCTGCGCCCAGCTTCTTCTCGAGCAGCGCGACCCAGCCGCTGCCGCGTTTCAGGCCGTATTCGGCCGACAGACTGTCGCCCACGATCAGCACGACCGGCCGCGCCGTCTGCGCCTGCGCGGCGAGCGGTGCCGCGACGCAGCCCCACAGCACGGCTGCGGCGGCCCGCTTGATACAGTCCCTTCGGCTCAAGCCCATCCGGAGTGCTCCTTTCAACATGCCCGATTCCATCATCGCCGTCGAGCACGTCAGCAAGCGCGTGCAGGATCCGAGCGGCGAACTGACCATACTCGACGACATCGATTTCGCGCTCGCAGCGCAGGAATCGGCCGCGATCGTCGGGGCTTCCGGCTCGGGCAAGAGCACGCTGCTGGCCATCATCGCGGGGCTCGACACGCCCAGCGAGGGCCGCGTGCGGCTCGCCGGCACGGACCTCTTCTCGCTCGATGAAGACGCGCGCGCCGCGGTACGTGCCCAAAGCGTCGGCTTCGTGTTCCAGAGCTTTCAGCTGATGAGCAACCTGACGGCGTTGGAGAACGTGATGCTGCCGCTGGAGCTGCAGGGCCGCGCCGACGCGAAGGCGCAGGCTACCGAGATGCTTTCGCGCGTGGGCCTCGCCCAGCGGCTTGGTCACTATCCGCGCGTGCTGTCGGGGGGCGAGCAGCAGCGCGTGGCGCTGGCTCGCGCCTTCGTCGTGCGGCCCGCCGTGCTGCTGGCCGACGAGCCCACCGGCAGCCTCGATTTCGCCACCGGCGAAACGGTGATCCAGCTCATGTTCGAGCTCAACCGCGAGCAGGGTACGACGCTCGTGATGGTGACGCACGACCGCAGCATCGCGGCGCGCTGCGATCGGCAGGTGAAGATCGAAGCCGGCCGGCTCACTCGATGAACGCCCGGACGCGGTAGCCGTCGCGAAGCAAGGCACCTGCGTGCCGGAACCCGGCAGGCGGTCCCCCGGCAGATCACCGCCAGCTGCCTTCCATAATCGTCGGATGTCTTCCACAAGAATCCTCTTCGGCTTCCATGCCGTCTCCATTCGTCTGAAAACCGCGCCCGGCTCCGTGGTCGAGCTTTACGTCGATGGCACTCGTCGCGACATGCGCATGAAGCAGTTCCTCGAGCGCGCCCGCGAAGCCGGCGTGCGCCTGCTGGAAAGCGACGAGTTGCGCCTGCAGGCGCTGTCCGGCACGCACCGTCACCAAGGCGTCGTCGCCAAGGTCGCGCCCCTGCCGGTGAGCAAATCGCTCGATGACCTGCTCGATGCAGTGGACGGCCCGCCCCTGCTCCTCGTGCTCGACGGCGTGACCGATCCACACAACCTCGGCGCCTGCCTGCGCGTGGCCGATGGCGCGGGCGCGCATGCCGTGATCGCGCCCAAGGACCACGCGGTCGGCCTGAACGCCACGGTCAGCAAGGTGGCCAGCGGGGCCGCCGAGACGGTGCCTTACTTCATGGTCACCAATCTGGCGCGCACGCTGGGCGAACTGAAGGAGCGCAACATCTGGACGGTGGGCCTCGGCGACGATGAGCCGCGCACCCTCTACGCCGCCGACCTGCGCCAGCCGCTCGCGCTGGTACTGGGCGCCGAGGGCAGCGGGCTGCGCCAACTCACCCGCAAGACCTGCGACGAAGCGGTCAGCCTGCCGATGGCCGGGGCGGTGGAAAGCCTCAACGTGTCCGTGGCCAGCGGCATCTGCCTGTACGAGGCGGTGCGCCAGCGCGGCTGCGCCTGACGCCGAGCGCCATGCCGCCGGAGCCGATCGACGAGGTGCGCGGCTGGCTCGCCGAAGCGCCGCACGTTGCGGTGCTCACCGGCGCCGGCATGTCGGCAGAAAGCGGCATCGCGACCTTCCGAGATGCGTTGACCGGTTTATGGGCCCGCTTTGACCCCCAGCAGCTCGCCTCGCCCGAAGGCTTCGCCGCCGACCCGGCTCTCGTGTGGGACTGGTACGCGAGCCGGCGCGCCGGCGTGATCGCGGCCGAGCCGAACGCCGGCCATCGCGCCCTGGCCGACTTCGAACGCCGCCATCCGGGGCGGCTTCACGTCATCACGCAGAACGTCGATGACCTGCATCAGCGCGCCGGCAGCGAAAAAGTGATCCGCCTGCACGGCGACATCCTCGAAGACCGCTGGTTCGATGCCTGCCACCGCCATGCCCGCGGCGCGAACGTGTGCGATCCAGGCTGGGCCGAGCCGGGCAGCCCGCCGGCTTGCGCCGAATGCGGCAACCGGGTGCGCCCCGGCGTCGTGTGGTTCGGCGAGGCCTTGCCGGTGGCCGCGCTCGAAGCGGCCGAGCAGCTTGCGCGGCGCTGCGCCGTCATGCTCGTCGTCGGCACCTCCGGCGCGGTGCATCCCGCGGCCGGGCTGGCCTACACCGCGCGTCGCGCGGGAGCGAAGGTGGTCATCGTCAATCCGCAACCGAGCGAGCTCGATGCGCTGGCATTGCGGCGGTTGCAGGGCACTGCCGCCACGCTGCTGCGGCGGCTGTTGGCCGGGGAGCCGCCAGGGCCTGTTAGCGCTACGGGAG
>NZ_JACDCU010000501.1 GCF_013817365.1 Methylibium sp.
CGAACAGCGTGCGGCCGGCGAGGCACACGCGGCCGGTGTCGGGCGTGGTGAGGCCGGCGATCATCTTCAGCGTTTGGCTCTTGCCCGCACCCGAGGGACCGAACAGCACCAGCCGGCGCGCGTCGCTGCGAAAGCTCACCTGCAGGTCGAAACGCCGGCCGGCGTGTTCGAAGCGCTTGGTGACGTCGACATCCCAGATCATCGTGGCCCCCTCGGCGGCTTCATGGCTGGCCGGCCACCCGGCCGGGCGCGAGCCGCCCGGCCGCCAGCAGCACCGCCACGCAGGTGACCGAGACGACGAGCACGAGGAAATTCGCCACGTCGTCCCGTCCGGCCTGCACCGCCTCGTACACCGCGATCGACAGCGTCTGCGTCTTGCCGGGAATGCTGCCGGCCACCATGAGGGTGGCGCCGAACTCGCCGGTGGCTCGCGCAAAGGCGAGCAGCACGCCAGCGAGGATGCCGCGCCAGGCGAGCGGCAGAGTGACGCGAAAGAAGATCGCGAGCTCGCCCACGCCCAGCACACGGGCCGCCTGTTCGAGCTGCGGATCGACCGATTCGAACGCTGCACGCGCTGCCTTGAAGACCAGCGGAAAGGCGACGATGGTCGCGGCGATCACCGCGCCCTGCCAGGTGAAGATCAGGTTGATGCCGAAGTTCGATTCGAGCCAGCCGCCGATCGGGCCGCGCCGCCCGATCACCACGAGCAGGTAGTAGCCCAGCACGGTGGGCGGCAGCACCATCGGCAAGGTCAGCATCGAGTCGAGCAGTTCGCGACCGATGAAGCGCTTGCGAGCCAGAACGAAGCCGACCGCCACGCCGAGCACGAGGTTGAGCGCCGTGGCCCAGCCGGCCACCTTGAGCGTCAGCGCGAGCGCGACCCATGCGCCCTCCATCAGGGCGCGTCAGGGGGGCCGAAGCCGTACTTCGCCAGCACGGCCTGCGCCTCGGGCGAGAACACGAAATCGACGAACTGCCCGGCCGGCGCCGCGTTGGGGCTGCCCTTCACCGGCGCGATCGGGTACAGGATCGGCTTGTCGGTCGACACGCGCTTCGCCACCTCGACCTTGCCGGGCATCAGGGCGGCATCGGTCGAATACACGAAGCCTGCGTCGACCTCGCCCCGGGCAACGTAGTCGAGCGCTTGGCGCACGTTCTGCGTGCCGATCGTCTTCGGCTCGATCGCGGCCCACAGGCCCGCCTTCTCGAGCACCGCCTTGGTGTAGCGGCCCACCGGCACGCTGTCCGTCAGGCCGATGGCGATGCGTTCGTAGGCGGGCTGCGCGAGGTCTGCGAGCGCCTGGGGTGCATGGGCCGAGTCCGCCGGCACGATCACGACCAGCTTGTTGGAGACGAAGTCGCGGCGCCTGCCGGCCTCGATGGCGCCTTGCGCCTGCGCCTGGTCCATGCTCTCTTGGTCGGCGCTGGCGAACACGTCCACCGGCGCGCCCTTGACGATCTGCTGCATCAGCGCGCCCGAGGAGCCGAAGTTGAGCTGCACTTTGTGCCCTGGGTACTTCGCCTCGAACAGCGGCGCAAGTTCGCGGAAGGCATTGGTCAG
Organism: Methylibium sp.; assembly: GCF_013817365.1. Classification (GTDB taxonomy): domain Bacteria; phylum Pseudomonadota; class Gammaproteobacteria; order Burkholderiales; family Burkholderiaceae_C; genus Methylibium. The sequence goes on from NZ_JACDCU010000501.1 coordinate 1,562, forward strand.
GCTGGCCGCGGCGGAGACGGTGAGGTCGGCGGCGGCCGCTTGGCCGCTCAGCAGCAGGCCACACAGGGCGAGGAGGAGCAGGCGCAGGGTCGGACGTTTCATGGTCGAGGCGAGTCCGAACATAGAGACCGAAATATACGACCCGCTATAGCGGTTTGCGTGGACTCGGCGATGGACGGGCAGTCAGGGCCGGTCAGCCGAGCGCAGCGTCGATCTGCTGCGTCATGTTTTGGCAGGCTTCCGGCTTGAAGACGATCGCGAAACGGCTACGCCCGCCGCTGCGCTCGGCCCACAGCCGGCCGATCTGGGCTTTCCCGAGCTCCTTGGGCGCGAATAGACCCTCCCAGGCCATGGCCTGCTCTGTCATCGTGGAGCCGGCCAGACCGATGGTCTGGCCGAGCAGGTTCAGCTCCACTTCGTCGAACACTGCCTCGCGTTCCAGCAAGGCCAGCTCGCCTTGCTGCCCGCTGCCGCTTGGAAGCCGGTAGCACAGCCGCGGCACCTCCTCGAACGGCACGTCGCGATGCTCGCGCGCCTGCGCCGCCGATACCAGTGCGTTGTGCCGCTCGATCTGCTGGCCCACCTGTTCGCGCTGCTTGCCGCGCTGACCGGCCACCAGCGCGCTCGCGAGCGCTTCGGGCACGGCGCCACGCACCTGCACCCGCCGACGCTCGCCGTCACTCGTGACCGTCGCAAGACCTGCCGCCTGAGCCAGCAGCACCGGCTATGCGAGTGCCGCCTTCGCGGAAAGATCCACCGCGAGCGTCGGCAATGCCGGCGCAGTGCCGATGGGCCGGTGATCGGCGACCACAACAACGTCGCCTCGGGAATCTTCTCGATGGCGATCCTGATCTCTTGGGCGAACGCCTCGCCCAGCCCGGGCGCCGCGGCTGCATAGTGCGCCTGCGCCTCGGCCGCCTCTGCCTAGGGCGTGTTAACACTACTTGATTCGAGCATGCATGATGCGAGAAAATTCATGCATGGAGATCACGCAAGCCCAATTCGAGCAGATCGAACATTGCCTTCCCACGCAGCGTGGCAACGTCAGTCTGTCGAACCTGACCGTGTTGAACGCAGTGCTCTACGTCGCAGAGCATGGCTGCAAGGTAAGCGTTCCGCGATCCCATCTTGCATTGCGCGAGCCGAGGCCTAAGCGTCGGAGTTCGCGAGTAC
>NZ_JACDCU010000134.1 GCF_013817365.1 Methylibium sp.
AGACGGTGAGCGCCGTGTTGAGCGGGTAGCGAAACAGCAGCACCACGGCGGCAGCCGCCAGCGACTTGCCCAGGACGATGATGCCCACCACGGCCAGCACCTGCCCGGGCCGCTCGATGAGCACGCGCGGCTCGAACAGCATGCCCACCGACACGAAGAACAGCACCGCGAAGGCGTCGCGCAGCGGCAGCGATTCCTCGGCGGCGCGCTGGCTGAACTCGGACTCGCGCATCACCATGCCGGCGAAAAAGGCGCCCAGCGCAAAGGACACGCCGAACAAGGCCGCGGAGCCGTAGGCGATGGTCAGCGCCGCGGCCACCACGCACAGCGTGAACAGCTCGCGCGAACCGGTCTTGGTCACCTGCCACAGCAGCCAGGGGAAAAAGCGCCGCCCGACCACCAGCATGAGGGCGATGAACACCACCACTTGCAGCAAGGTGACGCCGAGCGAGGACCAGACATTGCCGCCGGCATCGCTGCCCGCGGCCGTGCCGAGCGCGCCTGCCACCGCCGGCAGCAGCACCAGCACCAGCACCATCGCCAGGTCCTCGACGATCAGCCAGCCGACTGCTATGCGGCCGTTCATCGAATCGACCACGCCCCGGCTCTCCAGCGCCTTGAGCAGCACCACCGTGCTGGCCACCGAGAGCGACAGGCCGAACACCAGCCCGGCCCCGAGATTCCAGCCCCACCAGTGAGCCACCCCCATGCCGAGCAGGGTCGCCACCGCCATCTGCGCCACCGCACCCGGCAGGGCGATCTTGCGCACCGCCATCAGCTCGTCGAGCGAAAAATGCAGGCCGACGCCGAACATCAGCAGCATCACGCCGATCTCGGCCAGTTGCGCGGCGATGGCCATGTCGGCCACGAACCCCGGCGTGGTCGGGCCGATCAGGACGCCGGCGAGCAGGTAGCCGACCAGCGGCGGCAGCTTCAGCCGCGCCGCAAAAAAGCCCAGCACAAGGGCCAGTCCCAGGCCCGCGGCGATGGTGGTGATGAGCGTGACTTCGTGGGGCATCCGTGACGCCGCACCGGCGTGTCGTGCGGCGGGCCGACCGCGCCGCTTCGGCGGTGCAAGTCTGTCATAGGCCCGCGCGCCGAAGCGGCGGCCGGCACACGGCGAGCCGGGCCGTGAACAGCCCGCGGGCTCAGTTCAGCAAACGCACGAAGTCCGAATCGAGCGGAACCTGCTGCACGGGCGGTGCGGCCCATTGCTGCATCCACTGCGCAAAGACCTCGACCGGCATCGGCTTGGCAACGAGGTAGCCCTGCGCCTCGTCGCAGCCCAGCGCCTGCAGCATCTTCCAGGCCTTGGCCGTCTCCACGCCCTCGGCGACGACGCTCAGGCCCAGGTTGTGCGCCAGGTCGATCACCGAGCGCACGATCTTGGCGTCGTCGAGGTCGCTTTCCATGTTGAGCACGAAGCTCTTGTCGATCTTGAGTTCGTCCACGGGCAGGCGCTTGAGGTAGGCGAGCGACGAATAGCCGGTGCCGAAATCGTCGATCGACAACTTGAAGCCCAGGGCGTGCAGGCGCTCGAGCGTCTGCAGCGCGCGCTGCGGGTCATCCATGATCGCGCTTTCGGTGATCTCCAGGCACAGGGTGAGCGGCAGGGTGCCGTGCAGGGCGGCCAGGCGCTGCATCTTCTCGGGGAGCTCCTGATCGAGCAGGTCGCGCACCGACAGGTTGATCGACAGGTGGATGTCGCTGCCCGAGCGCGCGAGGCGGCTCAGTGCCTCGGCGCCTTGCGCGATCACCCATTGGGTGACTTGGCGGATGAAACCGGTCTGTTCGGCAAAGGGAATGAATTGCATCGGCTGCACCAGGCCGCGGGTCGGGTGCTGCCAGCGCACCAGCGCTTCGGCGCCCACCACGCGGCCACTCGCCAGCGAGACCTTGGGTTGCAGCCACAAGCGAAGCTGCCCTTCCTCGATCGCGGTGCGCAACTCGCTCAGCAAAGACAGCGACTCCTCGCTGCCGCCGTCCTGCGCCGGGAGGTAGCGCGCCACGCCGAGTTGCCGGCGCTTGGCCGCGTACATGGCGACTTCGGCGCGGCCGAGCAGCACGTCGGCCTGGTCGCCGTCCGACGGGAAGCAGGCGATGCCGATGCCCGCGCCCAGATCGACGGTGTGGTCGTCGAGCGCGATCGGCGTCTCGAAGGCGTGCAGGATGCGCCGCGCCGCGTTGCCGGCCGCGTCGCCGTCGGCACCCGGCAGCAGCATCGCGAACTTGTCGCCGCCCAGGCGCGCGGCCATATCGCCGCTGCGCCGCACGCCGAGCAGACGCTGCGCCACCTCGCGCAGCAGGCGGTCGCCGAAGCGGTGGCCCAGCACGTCGTTGACATGCTTGAAGCGGTCGAGGTCGAGCATGAGCACGCTGAAAGGCGGCCTCGCGTCGCCGGCGCGCACGACGGCGTCGCGCAGTTCGCTGCGGAAGCGCTCGCGGTTGGGCAGGCCGGTCAGGTCGTCGTCGAAGGCGAGCCGGCGCACTTCCAGGTCGCGCGCCCGCACGGCCTGGCGCATCGCCTCGAAGGCCTGCGCCAGGCGGCCGATCTCGTCGTCGCCCGCGGCCGGCACCGCCTGCGCGTAGTCGCCCGCCGCGAGCCGGCGCACCGAAGCAGACAGCGCAACGAGCGGCGTGGTGATGCGCCGCGCGGTGATCACGCTGCCGAACGCGAACACGGCGACGGCCGCCAGCGTGAAGGCCAGCAGCAGCCACTGCAGGCGCCGGTAGGGCGCGGCCGCATCGTCGAGCGAGCGCATCAGCACGGCGACCGCCTGCTGCTGCGGATCGCGCCCGAGCGGCACTTCGCTGGCCACCACCGCACCAACGAGCCGGCCGGCGTCGGCTTCGTCGAAGTGCAGCCGCAGAGCGCCGGGGTCGGCCGGGCGACGCGCCGCGCCGGCGGTGCGCGCCGCGATCCACTTCGAGGTGAAGCGCTCGCCGTCGGCCGTGCCCAGCGTCGAGCCGAGCAGGCGCCAGGGCGTCTCGGGCGAGCGGCGCGTGAGCATGGCGACTTCGATCATCGACAACGAACGCATCTCCTCGAGCAGCGAGGTCTGCACGCGAAAGCCCATCGCCACCCAGCCGATCAGCAGCGGCGCACGCACCGGCACCACCACGAGCTGGAAGGGCTCGCCTTCGAGCATCACCACCTGGTCGTCATCGACCGCGGCCGTCGCCATGCGGCGCAGCAACGGCAGGAAGCGATCCGCCCCTTCGACGGTGGCGGCCTGGAGTTGGAACTGCGAATCGGTGAACACCGCGATGTCGGCATCGATCCGCCCAGCCTGGTTGGCCAGCGCCGAAGCCAGGGTTTCGGCGTCGCGGCTCGCCACGGCCGATCGAAACCCGAAATCGGCCGCCAGCAGCCGGGCGGTTTCGGTCAGGCGTTCGGCGTTGTGTCGCAGCAGGCGCAGGAAGATGCGCTCGCCGGTGCGCAGCTCTTCGCCGACCGAGGCGCGGGCGCCTCGCTCGATGCCCGAGCCGATCAGCAGCAGGCTGGCGAGCTGAACGGCCAGCAGCAAACCGAGGAAGAGCGCGACGATGCGGAACTGCAGGCCGCGCCGCGACAGGAACCCGCCTACCGGGCCCATGTCAGCGGGGCTCGATGCCGAGCGTCACGGAGGCGTCGGCGCCGCCCACTTCGAGCGGCTGCAGCGGCGCGTCGGTCTCGGCCGGCAGGCCGGGATGCCAGACCTGCACGCGGTGCTTGCCGGGCGGCAGTTCGAGCCGCGCCTGGCCCTGAAGGTCGGTGCGCGCGAAGTAGGGCGTGTCGACCACGCGGATGAACGCCGACATCGCATCGTGAATGTTGCAGCCGAGCACGGCGGTGCCCGGCTTGTCGAACACCACGGGTTGCGTGGGCGTGCCGACGTACAGCTTGATCTCGAAGGTCTTGATGGGCGAGAACGAGTAGACGTGGTGGCGCACCGTGTCGTGGTTCGGAAAGTCGACCGGCGTGCCGGTCTGCACCGCCAGCACGGCGGGCACGAAGCGCTTGCCGCGCTGGCCCATCTCCACAGGCGGCACGCCGCTCGCCCGGCGTGGTGCGCCGTCCACGAACACCGCCACGACCGCGTCGGCCAGCGGCGCGCCGCCGGCGCCTGTCACGGTGATCGTCAGCGTGGTGGCGGCGGCTGGTAACGAAGCGAGGGCGGACGCGCCGAACGTCAGGCAGACGGCCAGGCGGCGCGCCTGGCGCGCCATGCCGCGACCGGCTTGCGTGTCAGCGCGCTCGCGGGCACCGGGGAAGCGCTGGGCGCCCGCTCGACGGGCCGCGATCGACGTGGACATGGAGCGTTGCTTCCAGGGTCTAGGGCTGGATTGCCAAGCCCTGCACCGCCTCGCCACCGGCGATGGTGCCGATGCGCGTGGCCGCGCCCGTGCCCAGATCGATGCGATACAGGACCGAAGCACGCGCGCCGGCGCCGGTGAGCGCGGCGTAGGCGATGTTGTCGACGTCGCTGATGTCGAAGCTGGCGCGCTCGAAGCGCCCGGCGCCCAGCGGCCCGACGGTGAACAGCCGCCCGGTGTTCGGTGAAACGGCGGGGGTCGTCCCCTCGCGGGTGCCCTGGGTGACCAGCACGCCCTGGCGCGCGTCGATCGCGAAGTTGGTGGTGATCTTCTCGTCGACCTGGTTGTAGCTGTAGGCGGCGGCGACCGCGGCGACCGGCTTGCCGGCGTTGGCGTCCGCCGGGGCCCACGCGATGGCGCCATCGGGCTGCAGCCCGTCGGTCTTGGCATCGGCGTCGACGACGGCGCCTGTGTCGGGGTGCAGGCGCAGGTTCTGCCCGGCGTCGCTGACGACGCGGATGCGGTCGACCGCCGGGTTGAAGTCGAAACCGAACTCGCTGCCGCGCAAGGCCATGCCGAACGGAGTGCCAACGGTGGAGGCGCTCGCGGTGGCGGTGTCCACGCGGTAGAGCCGGCCACTGCTGCCGAGCGCGAACAACTGGCCACGGGCCACGCGGTAATCGATGCCGAGCACACGCTCACCCGGCTGCAGGCCGGCGAGCGGGCGCTGGCTGAGAATTTTCTGCGGTTGGCCGGCATTGAAGCCGAGCAGGTGGTTGGCCGTGTTCACGGCATACAGCGTCTCTTTCGCGGGCGGGCCGATCGGCTCGTCGGGAACCGACGAACAGGCGGCGACGGCGAGGGCGGCGAGGAGGCCGGGCGTTCGGGTCATGGTTCGTTCAGAGAGATGCAGGCAGGAAGCGCAATGGTCCATGACGTGCGGCGTGCGCAAGGCGGGATAAAGCACGGTTTTCGGGCCCAGTCGCGGCGCCGGGTGCGAGGTGCAACGTAGTGCACGCCGAACAGGCGGGGCCGCGGGCTCCGAACCGGTAAAGCCGGTCGGCCGCTCGGCGACCGCGTGGTCAAGTGCTCCTGGACGTTGGGGCCGACAGGGCGCGCCGCCAGTCGTCCGGTGCACCGTTCAGCCGACCGACCGGCCGATCGCGCGCACCTGTATCACCAGAAGTTCGGCCTGCTGCGCCGGCACCGAAGCTCGCAGACCGGCGCGCCGCGCGGCGTCCAGGGTGCGCCCCAGCGTGGCGGCATGCGGCAGCAGGGCGCCGAGAAAGCGCACTTCGTTGCCCTTGGCGATCAGCACGGTGGGAAAGATCTCGATGTCCAGATCGAAGGCGGCCAGCGCGTCGGCCTCGTCCTCGATGTCGACCCAGGCGAAGCGCCATTGCGGCCGCTTGCGCGCCACCTGCTCGAACGTCGCCCGGTACTCCCGGCAGCTGCCGCACCAGTCGGCGCACAGGCAGGCGACGAGCCAGTCGTCGTCGTCGTGCGCGTCATCTTCAGGCGGCGGGTGCTGCATGGCGGCAGTGTGCCGCCTGTCGCCGGGCGCTGTCGGCGCTGCCGGCGCCGGCCGCTCCGATGGCCGAGCCCGCGCCCTGCGCACAAAAGCAAGGAGCCCGCGGTTCGCGAGAACCGCGGGCTCGGTGACGGGTCGGGCGGGGCCGGGTTCGTCGTCAGAACGGGATGTCGTCGTCCATGTCGTCGAAGCCGGTGGCCGACTTCTGCGGTGCGGCACGGCCGGCCGGAGCGCGCGGGGCGGGTGCCGGGCGGGCGCTTCGCTCGCCGCCACCACCGCCACTGCCACCGCCTTCACCGTAGCCGCTGTCGCCCGCGTCGCCGCCACCCATGCCCTCGCGGCTGCCGAGGAGCTGCATCTGTTCGGCGACGATCTCGGTGGTGTACTTTTCCACGCCGTCCTTGTCGGTCCACTTGCGGGTCTTGAGGCGGCCTTCCACGTAGACCGGGCGGCCCTTCTTCAGGTACTCACCGGCAATCTCGGCCAGGCGGTCGCGGAAGACCACGCGGTGCCACTCGGTTTCTTCCTGCATCTCGCCGGAATCGCGCTGCTTCCAGCGCCGGGTGGTGGCGATCGTGACGTTGCAGATCGTCCCGCCGTCGGGAAAGCTGCGGCTCTCGGGGTCGCGCCCGAGGTTGCCGATGAGGGTGACTTTGTTGACTGAGGCCATGCGGGCTGCTCCTTGGGCGCGAGACGGTCGAAGATTGTGCCGCATGGACCTGCGCCGAACCGCCCCCAAGGTGCACACCGCCGAGGGGTTGACCGCCCGCTACGATCGCGGGCTGCGCAAGCACCGCGCCCCTGTCCGACACCGCCTTCATGCTGCCTGCCACCACCGCTGAACACGCCACCGCCGACCCCCTCGCGATCCTGCAGGAGGTGTTCGGCTACGACGCCTTTCGCGGCGCCCAGGGCGAAGTGATCGAGCACGTGTGCGCGGGCGGCGATGCGCTGGTGCTCATGCCCACGGGCGGCGGCAAGAGCTTGTGCTACCAGGTACCGGCCATCGCCCGGCACCGCGCCGGGCGCGGCGTGGCGGTGGTGGTGAGCCCGCTGATCGCGCTGATGCACGACCAGGTCGGCGCGCTCGAAGAAGCCGGCGTGCATGCTGCATTCCTCAACTCCTCGCTCGACTTCCAGGCCGTGCAGCGCATCGAGCACGAGATGACGAGCGGGCGGCTGGTGCTGCTCTACGCCGCACCCGAGCGGCTGACCACGCCGCGCATGCTCGCGCAGCTCGACTCGCTGCACGAACGCGGCCTGCTGAGCCTGTTCGCGATCGACGAGGCGCATTGCGTTTCGCAGTGGGGCCACGATTTCCGCGAGGACTATCTCGGCCTGCACGTGCTGCACGAGCGCTACGCCGGCGTGCCGCGCATCGCGCTCACCGCCACCGCCGACGACCACACCCGCGCCGACATCGTCCAGCGCCTGCAGCTCGAAGACGCGCGCGTCTTCGTCGCCAGCTTCGACCGGCCCAACATCCGCTACCGCGTGGTCGAAAAAGAAGACCCGCGCAAGCAGTTGCTGCGCTTCGTGGCCGAGAAGCACGAGGGCGAGGCCGGCATCGTCTATTGCCAGACGCGCAAGAAGGTGGACGAAACCGCGGCCTGGCTCGTCGGCGAAGGCATCACGGCGCTGCCCTATCACGCCGGGCATGACGCGAGTGTTCGGCAGAAGCACCAGAACCGTTTCCTGCGCGAGGACGGCGTCGTCATGATCGCCACCATCGCCTTCGGCATGGGCATCGACAAGCCCGACGTGCGCTTCGTCGCCCACCTCGACCTGCCCAAGAACATCGAGGGCTATTACCAGGAGACGGGCCGCGCCGGCCGCGACGGCGAGCCGGCCGAGGCCTGGATGGCCTACGGCCTGGCCGACGTGGTGAACCAGCGCCGCATGATCGACGAGAGCCCGGCGGCCGACGAGTTCAAGCGCCTGCAGCGCGGCAAGCTCGATGCGCTGCTCGCGCTGGCCGAATCGCACGACTGCCGGCGCGTGCGCCTGCTCGACTACTTCGGCGAAGAGGGCCGGCCCTGCGCGCCGTATCAGAACGCCTGCGACAACTGCCTGAATCCGCCCGCCACCTGGGACGCCACGGAGGCCGCGCGCAAGGCGCTCTCGTGCATTTACCGCTTCGGTCATCACAGCCAGGGCCCGCGCAGCTTCGGCGCCGGCCACCTGATCGATGTGCTGCGCGGCAAGGCGACCGAGAAGGTGGCGCAGCACGGGCACGAGCGGCTGTCCACCTTCGGCGTGGGCGCCGATCTGTCCGAGCAGCAATGGCGCGGCGTGCTGCGCCAGCTCGTCGCTCTCGGCCATGTGGTGAGCGAGGGCGAATACAACACGCTGGCGCTGACCGAAAGCGCGCGCGCGGTGCTCAAGGGCGGCGTGCAGCTGCTGCTGCGCGTGCCGAGTGAAACGCCCAAGCGGAGCAAGCGCACCGGGCGCGTCACGAGCACGGGCGGCAAGGCCGCGAAAGGCGCGCCGGCCGACCTGGACGCCGCCGCACAGGCGCGCTTCGAGGCGCTGCGCGCCTGGCGCAGCGAGGTTGCGCGCGAGCACAATTTGCCGAGCTACATCGTCTTCTCGAACGCCGCCCTGGCCGAGATGGCGCGGCGGGCGCCCGGCACGCTGGGCGAGCTGGGCGAGATCAGTGGCGTGGGCGAGAAGAAGCTGGAGGCGTACGGGCCCGAAATTCTGCGGGTGCTGGGCGCCGGCTGAGCCGCACGCCCTCCGCACGTCTCACCAGAAATCCACACTGCGGCTCGCGTCCTCCCTTCGCGGCAGCCATAACTCGAGCACCCGCTCGGGTGTGCCCGCCTCTTCAGGCAACTGGCGGATCCATACCTCCACCGGCTTGCGGCCGGGCACCGACCAGGCTTTCTGTATCAAGGGGCGCAGCGCCTGCGCGCAGGCGCGCTCGGCCGCGCCGTGCAGCACGAAAGTGGGCTGCGGCCAAGGCACCGGTCGGCGCGTGCCGCGCAGCGAGGCGCTGCGCGTGACGTCCTCCACCGGCGCGACCTGCACGGCCTCGCCTGCGGCCTGCTGGAGTTCCCGGCGCAGCGCGCGGGCGAGCTGGCGCGAGGCCTCGTCGTAGACCTGGGTGTAGAGCTGCAG